>CAZHDL010000056.1:945-7239 GCA_964531045.1 uncultured Bdellovibrionales bacterium
ATGTCGTGCTCTTGGCTACCTATCCGCTCCACCCAGGCATCTTGGTAGAGGCGCGACCGGTCGCCGTGATGCGGATGATCGATGGCGGCGAGGGTGATGACAAGATTATCGCTGTGCCAAAAAACGATCCACGATGGGAAGAAGTGCGTGAGCTCTCCGATGTGAACAAGCACACCATCAAGGAAATCCGTCACTTCTTTGAAACGTACAAGACGATTGATGGGAAGCAGGTGGAGATCACCGGTGTGGATGGACGCGAGGCGGCGTATGAGGCAGTGAAGAAGGGACTGCAGATGTATGCTGATAAGTTTCCGCAGGGAGCCTAACTTTGATTGAATATACTCTATGAATGTCACGGTAAAAAAATTGCCCGAGTCTCGGGTGGAGATGAGTGTGGTATTGCCCTGGGAAGAATGGAAGGGCGAGATTGAACATGCGACCGAAGGCATGGCCAAGTCGGTCAAGCTGCCCGGTTTTCGTCCCGGCAAAGCACCGAAGAACATGATCGAACAGCGTTTTGGTAAACAGGCTATCATGGTCGAAGCAGCTGAACACGTTGTTTCTCATTCCTACGCCAAGGCACTGGAACAGGAAAAGGTGGAAGCTATCGGTCAACCCGAAGTGACGCTTGGGAAAGTAGAAGAGGGCAAGGAATTTACGTACAGTATTATCACGACCGTGTTGCCAGAAGTGGTACTCGGATCATGGCGTGACGCCGTCAAGAAAATCAATGCGGCTTTTGCCAAGAAAGAAGTGACGGTTGATGAAAAAGATGTCACGGCAGAGCTCGAGCGCCTGGCGACTATGCGCGCCAAGCTCGTGACGGTGAATCGCCAGGCGGCCATGGGGGACAGTGTGTTGGTTGACTTTACCGTTTTGCAGGATGGAGTCGTCATCGAAGGGGGCAAGAGTGAGAAGCACCCACTGGTACTTGGAAAAGGCGTGTTTATCCCGGGCTTTGAAGAAGAACTTGTTGGTATGCAGGAAAATGATGAGAAGTCGTTTGAATTGACCTTTCCGGCTGAGTATCATGCCAAGCATTTGGCGGGGAGAAAGGCAACATTTGAGGTCAAGCTTCGTTTGGTGCAGGAGCGAGAAGTGCCCGTGGTGGACGATGCGTTTGCCAAGAGTCTGGGTCAGTTTGAGTCTCTCGAAGCGGTCAAAGAAAATCTCCGGAAGGGCATGCTCGAAGAACGTAAACAGCAAGGAAAAGATGAGCATCGGACAGAGATTCTGGATGCTTTGGTTGAACGAGCAACGATTGAGTATCCGAAGCTTTTGGTGGATCAGGAACTTCTGCGCATGATGCATGATTTTGAAACGCAGTTGCAGTCCATGGGATTGACGCTTGATGCCTACTTGGAGCAGATGAAGAAAACCAAGGAAGCGCTCGAAACAGAGTGGCTGCCTCAGGCCAAGAAGCGCCTGGCTGCCAATCTGATCATCGAGTTTTTGGCCAAGGATGAAGATATCACTGTGGAAAGTACGGAAGTGGAAGCAGAAATGAACAAGGCACTGCAGTACTACAAAAATATCAAGGATATCGAAAAAGAAATCGATATGGAACGTTTGTACAGTGCTGTTTCCGGACAATTGAAAAATGACAAGGTGCTCGTCTGGCTGGAAAGTCTCTAGTTTTTCGGCGGGTATGGCGGACGGGTTTTTGTCGGTAATCAGTATGCAAGCTCGCGTATGAAAAATCAGTACCTCATTCCGATGGTCGTGGAAAAAACGAATTCCGGTGAACGGGCGTATGATATTTATTCCCGATTGCTCAAGGACCGGATTGTTTTTATCGGGTCGCAGATTGACGATGACGTGGCCAACGCCATCATTGCGCAGCTGTTATTTCTTGATTCCGTCAATCAAAAGGAGGATATCAAGATGTACATCAATTCTCCCGGGGGGTCGGTGACGGCAGCACTCGCTATCTACGATACGATGCAGTATGTCCGTTCGGATATTCAAACCATTTGTATCGGCATGGCCGCGTCCGCAGCAGCCCTCCTCTTGTCTTCGGGTAAGAAGGGGAAACGTATGGCACTCCCCAATAGCGAGGTGATGATTCACCAGGTGTTGGGAGGCGCCTCTGGTCAGGCCACTGATATCGATATTCACGCTCGACATATTTTGCGTACGCGTGATCGGTTGAATAAGATTTTGGCCAAGCACACCGGTCAGAAGCTGATGAAAATTGAAAAGGATACCGAACGTGATTACTTCATGTCTTCGGAAGAGGCAGTTGCCTACGGTATTGTGGACAAGGTGATTGGGAGATAAAGGAGAAAAAGAAAAGAGTGTGGCCGAGGCCACGCTCTTTTTTGTTCCTTTGTTACTCGAGGACCGAAAGGAGACTCGCACCATTCATCTCGGGAGGAGCTTCGATACCCATGAGATCAAGGACGGTGGGGGCGACGTCGGAGAGAAGTCCATTGACCTCGTTTTGTTCGCGCATCATTTGTTCAGCGCTTTTTTCACGATGGTTGTCGGGAGAGATATACCAGAGAGGAATGGGATTAGTGGAATGCTCGGTGTCTATTTCTCCGGTGGAGGATTTTTTGAGTTCCTCTACGTTCCCATGATCGGAAGTGATCAGTGCTGCTCCACCGGCTTTCAGAATAGCCGGAACCAGAATGGAGAGACTTTTATCGGTAGCCTCGACAGCCTTGATGGACGCTTCTTCATTCCCGGTGTGGCCGACCATGTCGGGGTTGGCGTAGTTGACCAAGATAAAGTCGTACAGTCCTTTCTCGATATTTTCTATAAGCGCCTCCGTGATCTGAGGAGAGCTCATCTCGGGTACCTCATCAAAATGGGAAACGGTGGGAGAGGGGACGAGCAGGTGCTCTTCACCAGGAAAGGCTTTCTCCTTGCCGCCATTGAAGAAATAGGTGACGTGCGCGTACTTTTCCGTTTCGGCAATACGGAGTTGTTTTTTTTCGTGGCGACTGAGAATTTCTCCCAGGCTGTTTTCGATGTCTTCCGGTGGAAAAGCGATATTGACCGGCAGGCCACGCTCGTATTCGATGAGGGTGGTAAAATTGAGATCAAGTTTTTCCCGAGGGAAGCCGTCAAAATCAGGCAGGACAAACGCCTTGGTCAGTTCACGGGCGCGGTCTTCTCGAAAGTTGAAAAACACAACCGAGTCTCCCTGTTTGATCAGTGCAATCGGTGAGCCCTTTTCGGTGATAACGGTTGGTTCGATGTATTCATCGGTCACGTTTTTGAGGTAGGACTGTTCCAAGACAAGTCCCGGATCATCGGCGGTAGCACCTATTCCTTCAGTCAGCATACGGTAGGATTTTTCGATGCGATCCCAGTTGTTGTTGCGATCCATGGAAAAGTTTCTTCCCGAGAGGCTGGCAATTTTTCCGATGCCGATCAGACGCATTTCCCGGTTCAGTTCTTTGAGCTGCTGGATGCCGGCAGTAGGGGCTGAGTCACGACCATCGGTAAAAACATGCACGAACACCTCGCTTACCCCTTCATTTTTGGCCAGACGGAGCAGTGCCAGGAGATGGTCTTTGTGGGAGTGCACCGAGCCAGAACTGATGAGTCCCATGAGGTGAAAGGCACTCTTGTGTTCTTTGGCATGGTTGATACTTTGGAGCAAGGCTTCATTTTTGAGGAAACTTCCGTCCTGAATAGCAAGCGAAATCCGGGGCATGTTTTGATAAATAACCCGTCCGGCTCCCATAGTCATGTGTCCGACCTCGCTGTTGCCGGCGGTATTCCAAGGCAAGACAAACGAAATACCCGAGGCCTGAAGTGTGGTCATGGGGTAAAAACGGTTCAGTTTTTCAAAAGTGGGGAGAGTAGCCTCGCGGATGGGGTTTCCCTGGACATTGTTTGATAGTCCCCAGCCATCGAGGACAACGAGTACGATCGGACGATACATTTTTTTGTTTGTTTACGAAAGACAATCGATGCTGTGCCTATGATAGCATTCTTTTTTCTCTTTTGACAAAAGACGTCCCGAAGATTATCATGAGGGGAGAGTGTATAAATAGTGAACTGGCGCCGAGATTTGATACCGGCTACGAAATCAGAACCAATGTTTCATACTATGATAGAAGTCTTTGGACCGCAAAGAAGCCTTATTATGAAGAAAACGCCCTTTTCATCGCTGAAAAGAGCCCTTTTTTGGTAGATTTTGGAGTTATCAAATCAAGCGCCCTACATATATGATAGGGTATTTAATAGTGGGAGGAGTGACTCTCGCCGTCGGAGCGGCGGTGGGGTATCTCATCCGTCAAAACGTCGCTAAGAATCAGCTTTCAACGGCAGAAGGGCAGGCAGCCAAGATGCTGAGCGAAGCAGAGGTCAAGGTCAAGGAACTGACGATTGAAGCCAAGAATCAGGCCGTGCAAATTCTTGAGGATGCCAAGAAAAATGAGCAGTCTCGGGAAGAGAAGATCTTGCTGCAGGAAAAGCGTATCGAAAAGCGTGAAGAGCAGATTGAAAAGCTGACTGAGGAAGCGGAGGCTGAAAAGCGCAAGCTGCTGGAGAAGGCTGACGAGGTGCGGGCTATCCGTGAGGAATCCGAACGCCTGCGTGATGAGGAGTTACAGCGGCTCGAGGCGGTAGCCAAGCTGTCTAAGGAAGAGGCTGAAACACAGATGTTTCGTCTGGTGGAGGAAGAAAGCAAGGAGGCACTGGTGAAACGGATGTCAAAGCTTGAGAACGAGGCTCATGATGAGCTTGAGAAGCGGTCGCTCAATATTATGGCGACGGTCATTCAGAAGTACTCCCGTTCACATGTCTCTGAGTTCACGACGACGACGGTTTCTATTCCTTCGGATGAAGTGAAAGGAAAGATTATCGGCAAAGAAGGGCGCAATATCCGGGCGCTTGAAAAAGAATCCGGAGTGGAGTTTATCGTCGATGATACGCCGGGTTCGGTAGTCATTTCCGGCTTTGATCCGGTGCGTCGAGAAATCGCCCGCATCGCTCTTGAGAAGTTGATCAGTGATGGGCGTATTCATCCGGCCCGCATTGAAGAAGCGGTAGAAGAAGGCAAGAAGGAGATTGATACCAAGATTAAGGAAGCCGGAGAAGCAGCCGCCTATGACGCCGGTATCGCCGGGCTTCATCCCAAGCTCCTCTATATCCTGGGACGCCTCCGCTATCGCTACAGCTACAAGCAAAACGTCTTGCTTCACTCCCTCGAAGTCTCCTATTTGGCCGGAGCGTTGGCAGCGGAACTGGGGGCTGATGTGGCCTGTGCCAAAAAAGCCGGACTGCTTCACGATATCGGCAAGGCAGTGGATCATGAAATCGAAGGTACCCATGTCAAGATTGGTATGCGTATCCTGGAGAAATTTGGTTTGGGTCAAAACGTGATTGATGCCATGAAGTGTCATCATGATGAGTACCCACACCAGACGATTGAATCCTTTATCGTGACCGCTGCGGACGCCCTGTCGGCGGCTCGGCCTGGTGCACGTAAAGAAACAGCCGAGAAGTACATCAAGCGCTTGGAAGAACTCGAGGCACTCATCAATTCCTTTCCAGAAGTGGAGAAGTCGTATGCTATTCAGGCGGGTCGCGAAGTGCGTATCTTTGTGAATCCGGAAAAGACGGACGATCTCGGTGCGATGAAGTTGGCACGTGATATTGCCAACGAATTGAGGAAGAACTGAAGTACCCGGGAGAAATCAAGGTCAATGTTTTTCGTGAGACCCGCGCGGTGGAGTATGCCCGGTAGTAGGGGTCTAGGGCTTGACGATTTGGTGCGAAGCCTCTTGCGAAGTGAGAAAAAAAGGCTTAAAATAGAGGTAGATGGTAACTGGTACTTTTACTCTCTTAACTCTTTCTTGAGAAATACAGGGGAAGGGAGTGAAGTTCTAAACTAGAAAGGCAGGTGAGATGTATGAAAAACGTAAACAAAGACGCGCTCGTACACGCCATCGCTGACAAGACCGGACTTTCGAAGAAAGACGTCGAAGCGATGCTCGAGTCCATGGTAGATGAAATTACCCGCGAGCTCTCCGCTGGCAACAAGGTAACTCTCACCGGTTTCGGAACATTCAAGGTATCCAACCGTGCTGCTCGCGAGGGGATCAATCCTCAGACCAAGCAGAAGATTACTATTCCGGCCATGACTGTCCCAAAGTTCACTGCTGGTAAGACTTTGAAAGAAGCTGTAAAATAGTACTGTCTCGTCTCAGGAGAGACAAAAAGATAGGACAATACTCCCGCTCGTGCGGGATTGTTGTTTTCTTGGGAAGAGTAGTCATTTGGGACGCTGTCTCTGTCTCCATTGACGAAAGGGGGAAGTTTCCCTACACTAGG
>CAZHDL010000057.1:0-2280 GCA_964531045.1 uncultured Bdellovibrionales bacterium
GCTCAGTTGGTTAGAGCACAGCATTCACATTGATGGGGTCACTGGTTCGAATCCAGTGTCGTCCACCAGAAGTTTTAGAAATCTAAAAAGCTTCAAGTTATTCTCTTATGCTCGATATTCAATTCATCCGAAATAATGCCGATGCCGTTAAAGAGGCAGTGGTAGCTAAGAACTTGTCAATCGATATCGATGCTTTGCTTGCCAAAGATACCGAAAGAATTGCATTACTTCAGGAGATGGAGGAATTGAAGTCGCTCAAAAACGACATCAATGAACTGATCCGTCAGGCGAAGACGGACGAAGAGCGGGCGGAAATTATCGCCAAGGGCAAAGAGATCAAACAAAAAACCGATCAGCTCGAACCGCTTTTTTCTAAGGTCAAAGAGGAATGGGCGATACTGATGGCACAGGTTCCAAATATTATTTCTCCTGATACACCGCGAGGTAAAAGTGATGCAGAGAATGTGGTGGTAGAAGTAAAAGGGGAAAAGCGTGTCTTCACATTTGCGCCACGCACGCATATGGAACTCGGGAAGATGCTCGATATTCTTGATTTGGAACGTGGTACCAAAGTATCCGGCTATCGTGGCTATTACCTGAAAAATGAAGGGATGCTGCTTGTTATGGGGTTGATGCTGTACGCCGTGCAAAAGCTCGTAAGCAAGGGCTATACGCCAATGATTCCACCGACGCTCGTGAAGAGTTTCCCATTGTTTGGCAGTGGTTATTTCAAGGGGGTGGAATATGATGGCAGCGTTGATGAAATCTATCAGGTGGCGACATCGGACAAAGAAGCTGATGGGAGCTTATCAAAAGAATCAAAATTTCTCGTGGGGACGGCTGAGCCGTCACTTCTTGCCTATTATTCTGGGGAAGTATTGGATGTGACTACTCTGCCGATTCGGCTCGCGGGATACAGTCAGTGCTATAGAAGTGAAATCGGCAGCTACGGTAAGGACACGAAGGGCATGTACCGTGTGCATGAATTTATGAAAGTGGAGCAGGTGGTACTGGCCGAAGCTAATATTGAAGCAGCCGATAAACTGCAAGATGAGATGATAGCCGTATCAGAAGAAATGCACCGTGAGTTAGGGTTGCCCTATCGAAAAATTCAGATTTGCAGTGGCGATATGAGTGCGGGTAAGTATCGGGCATTTGATCTTGAGGCATGGATGCCAGGGATGAATCGCTATGGCGAGACTGGTTCGGCCAGTAATTTTCTCGACTGGCAGTCAAGACGACTTGATGTAAAGTACAAAGATGCATCAGGCGAGCGGAAACATGTCTATATGCTCAACAATACTGCTTTGCCAAGCCCGCGCATATTTGTATCTATTCTTGAAAACTATCAGCAAGAGGATGGTTCTGTTGTTATTCCAGAAGTCCTGCGTCCATTCGTTGGAAAGGACGTGATTCGACCGAAGGTGTAGTAGTCTAGGAAAAATAAAAAGACCCTGAAAAAGGGTCTTTTTTGATTTGTGGGTGCGGGGGGAATCGAACCCTCGACCGTTGGCTTAAAAGGCCACTGCTCTACCGACTGAGCTACGCACCCAAATGTCTACGAAAACTTTCTTATACTATCCAGCAAACGAGCTACATCACTCGTCCGAAGGAGGTACCGACTGCCTGCCTGCCTTGGGAGGGAGTATGCACCCATACTTTCCAAGTAACAGTGTTTAGTCTAATGAATTTGTGACTTTTCGTCAATTCTTGAGGTATTTTTTCTTTCCTCAAACTGGGTTTTTCTGCTATAATTCCCCCAAGGAAACAACCAAAATTATGTTCAAAAAATCACTCGTTCTTGTCGCAGCGGCGTTTGTTTTGTCGGGGTGTACAGTGACATTACCCTTTGCTGTACCGGTTCCTGGGAGCGACACATCGTCTGAAGGGCCCTTTGGTCAAAAAGTGCAGCCTGGCAGTGTATGGAAGAGCGCTGATGGTGGGCAGACCTTCGAAGTCAAATCACAAGTTGATGAGACACAGACTATCTCAAAGGCTGATGTCCTCTCCTTGTCTTTCCATCCGCAAGATCGCAACATCATCTATATCGGGACGATTGATCACGGAATTTTCAAAACAATTGATGGAGGAGAGTTTTGGGAGCAGATTGTTTTTCCCCCAAAAAAAATCTACAGCTTCATTCTGGATAAAATCGCTCCGGATGAACGTATGTTTGCCTCGGGCTCTTTGAATGGGCTGGGCAAGATATTTCGTACGGATGATGGAGGAGAGAACTGGCGAGCGGTGTATACGGAGCCGGGGGATCAGGTGGTAATCACT
>CAZHDL010000057.1:2290-7107 GCA_964531045.1 uncultured Bdellovibrionales bacterium
AACACCCGCGCGATATGAATGTGTTGTTTGCCGGGACAAGTGCCGGTACGGTAGTGAAGAGTGTCGACAGTGGAGAGACCTGGAGAAATATCGGAGGGGCGCTTGAGGGGCCCATTACCGACATCGTGTTTGATGCCGCACAGCCGTTGTCTCTCTATGCACTCAGTATCAGCAGTAAGGTGTATTTTTCTGCTGATGGCGGGGCAAATTGGCAGGATCGGAGCAAATCGGCAGATTCTTCTTCAGCAGTCAAAATGCCAGATGCACTTCTTTCTTTGACGGCTGACCCGCTTGTTTCCGGACGGGTCTATGCGAGCAAAAATGGAGGGCTGTACCGGAGTAATGATTTTGGAGTCAGTTGGAATAAGATCAATATTATTGAAAGTGCTGAAAAGTTTCCTGTCCGAGCGTTGGCGATCAACCCCCGAGACCCCGAAGAGATGATTTTTGCTGCTGGAAGTGCTTTCTACAAGTCGAAGAATGGTGGTGCTACGTGGGCGGTGTCTGACCTCTTTATCAATCGCGGTGTTTCTGTCCTGGCCTATAACCCCGAAGACCCAAGCGTTATCTATATGACCCTGCGAAAATACTAAGATACTAATAAGAATGAAACGAGTATGATTCAAGAATTGATTGATGACAAGAAGCCAAATTTTGAGAGCGCTGTCGAACACTTTCTCGATGAGACGGCCAAAATTCGAACGGGTCGCGCGCATCCGGGCCTGGTAGAGAATTTGTCGGTTGACTACTATGGTACCAGGACACCACTGCGTCAGATTGCGAGTATCAGTATACCGGAGGCTCGTCAGATACTCATTTCTCCTTGGGACAAGGGGAGTCTGGTGCTGATCGAAGCCGCTATCCGTGAGTCTGATTTGGGATTGAATCCCGGTAACGACGGAGTGGCGCTGCGGATTACGTTGCCGGCACTGACCGAAGAGACCCGGAAGAACCTGGTAAAGTCTCTCAATCAGCGAGCAGAAGAGGCTCGTATTGCCGTTCGCAACATCCGCGAAGAAATCTGGAAGGATATCCAGGAATTTGAGAAATCAGGCGATATTTCAGAAGATGACAAGTTTACCGGGAAAGATGAGTTGCAAAAAGTGGTAGATGAATACAATCAAAAATTAGAGACCATTCGTAAGAAAAAAGAGGAAGAAGTCATGACCGTTTAAAAGAAACTATGATCACCATTCTTACATTTGTTATTTTGCTTGGGTTGCTCGTGTTTGTGCATGAGTTGGGGCATTTCGTGGTGGCACGACGGAACGGTATCCGGGTAGATGAATTTGGTTTTGGGTTTCCACCACGTTTGTTTGGGGTGGTGCAGGATCCTGCCACAGGCAAGTACCGATTGGTATGGGGCAACACAGATGTGCCAGAAGGACGGACGGTGTATTCTCTCAACTGGATTCCGCTCGGGGGCTTCGTCAAGATAGCAGGAGAAGATGGTCGCAGCGCACAAGAGCCGGACAGTTTTGCGGGCAAATCTGCTTGGATACGCATCAAGGTGTTGGCCGCTGGAGTGGCCATGAACTTTGTCTTAGCTTGGCTCCTTATTTCTGTTGTCCTTATGCTGGGGTTGCCACAGCCGATAGACCCAAGCGAACACGGCAAGTACCCGGATGCCAGAATTCAGATTTTGAGCGTTGGACAGGGAACGCCGGCCGAAGCCATGGGACTCAAGATGGGAGACGCTATCCTTACTATCAACGGGGAAGAGATGAAGGACTTGAAACGTGTCTCTGATGTCATTGCTGAAAACAAGGGGCAGGTAGTGAAAATTGAAGTGGATCGCTTTGGAAAGGCCGTCACTGTTTCTGGGACACCTCGTACGGAGACGGTGGCCAATGAAGGGGCGCTTGGTATTTCTTTTTCCGAAACAGCCATTGTCTCCTACCCGTGGTATGAGGCTTTCTATCGCGGAGCAATCACTACGTACAATATTACGATGGCTATTTTTGACGCCTTTGGCAAAATGATTGCCTCGCTCTTTGGCGCCGAGAAGACCCCGCTTGATGTCACGGGTCCGGTCGGTATCGTGTATCTGACCAAGCAGATGAGCGACCTTGGATTGCCGTACCTTCTTCAGTTTGCTGCTCTTTTGTCTATCAATCTCGGTATCATCAATATTCTCCCAATCCCGGCTCTTGATGGTGGGCGCATCCTCTTTATTCTCATTGAGAAACTAAAGGGGAGTCCGGTCAGTCGCCGAGTAGAGGGAATGATTCATCAGGTGGGATTTATTCTCCTTCTGCTCCTCATGCTCGTCGTAACACTGCGGGATTTCTCACAGTTCCAGCTTTTGGAGAAGATGACGCGCATGTTTCAGTAGAAAACGAAAAAAAGCCTTGAAAGAGCCCTTATTTTGCCTCTGGCAGGGAGGGCTTTTTTCGTGCGACACCCCTATTGACAAGATGCTTATTTTTTGGTAAGATATAAGGTCTATAAATAGTATCAATATCTATGGGAAATCAGCAACTTTTTGCTCTCTTGCGGTCGAAAATTGGTACCCTCATCCTGTGTGGGATTGTTTTTGGTGGCTTGGCTTTTTTCGGTCTTATGATGACTGAGAAGCCCTTTCAGACAAAAATGGATTTCTTGGTGGTGCAGGCCAATGCCTCCAATCAGGATTTTTATTCCTTGTTCAAATCGTCCGAATATTTGAGTAAGGTGTTGAGCGAAGCGGTGTACAGTGAACGCTTTCTTGATGCCCTCATCGAGACCGGAAAAGTCAACAAAGAATTCCTACCCTTCGACAAACAACAGCGTCTCGCTGCTTGGGGAAAAATGGTAGTCGTGGAGAAAAATCTGGAGCTCGGCATCTTGAGTGTGACTGTTCGTGGTGAACGTGAGCGTGACATCGCTCGTGTCATGGAAGGGATTGCGCAAGTACTGACAGAAAAAAACAGTCTGTTCCGTGGTGGTGATGAGAAAAGCGTTGAAATTCGCGTGCTCTCCGGTCCGATCTTGGAACAGAGTCCCAGTATGGCCAAGGTGCTGAAAGTGGTGCTGGCTGCCTTTTTGGCCGGTCTCTTTGTGAGCGCCTTCTTTATCGTCGTCAAATATGAATCTCATTACAAATCTTATGGAAGAAATGAGACAGTTCCTTTGAATGACACGATGGTGTAAAGCCATCTCCCATACTGAGCTAGGCTCGGTTCCTGGGAAGAGAGCGGTAGGGCGTTATCGTCCGTCCCGCTTTCTTCCTAGGATTGTTTCGATTCAAGTAGTTTAACAATCCAAGTTTAGTTAGTTAGTTCTCGTGCAACTCACAAGGAGATATCCATGTTGCGTATCATTGGTATGATCGTGCTGGCACTCCTCACGGGGTGCGCGAGCATGAAGAAAGACGCCGGCTTCGAGGTTCAATCGAAGGCGTCGCAGGTGTTGCAGATACGTCAGGAACCGTGGCATAACGTGACGGTGATGGGCGATCTGCGAACATTGGATGAGATGGCCGTAGCGGTCGTCAACTTGCCAGAGTGGCTTCCGACCGCATGGAAGGAAGAGCTCGTGGACAAGGGGCGCACGTATACGATCAAACTCCCCGATGGCCGATTGCTTCACAAGCCGCTCGAGAGGGTGGTGTTGCGGGCAGCGGCTTATACCGATGACGGACGCTTCGTCGAACAATTCGATGCGGTAGTCACGGCTAAGGCAAGGGCGTTGTTCATCCTGCTACCATCGGACCGTGCTGAAGAGCTCAAGCGTTACCAGTTTGTCATTCTGGCGTCAGATGCCTCGTGGCTTATGACGACCCAGAAGGAGCAAGTAGTGCTTGAGACAGGACAGGATATCGGCCAGTTGCCCCCGGGCTTCTTTGTCGAGCATCCATCACCTCTTCGGCAAACAGTGGTCATCAAGCGTTCCCATACGGTCTTTCGGGATCTGATGGAGACGTTTCCTAACCACTTCACCATTCGCGGTGTTTCGTACTCTGGACGACCAGATACGGACATCATTCTGTCACAGTTCACGAGCCTCGAGACGGCTTCGGACAAAATTATTTCATGCGGATCGCTTGCGATTTCGCCGGGGATGATCATGTTCGGAGTAGCCCTTTCGGTGGTTCGGAATATTTCCGTGGCCAACCAAGAGGATTGCCTTCGAGGTAGTCAGTAACACAAGGAGAATGCCATGAAATGGCTGATTACTTTCTGTGTCGCTGTGCTCCTCGGAGCACACGGCGCACACGCAGCAGATCGACTCGAGTTCTATCAAGTCAAGCTTGGCGACACGTTGTCGGCTCGTTTTGGCAAGACGGCGGCTGTCAGTGTGTGCGAGCTCAATGTCGAGCTCGAACGTATCAAGAACTGCCACGACATCAAGGCTGGGCAGTGGCTACAGTTGCCGCCAAATGTCAGCGGCAACAAGATAGTTCGCAAGAACGTCTCTGCCCCTGCAACGACGGCATCGACCAAGTCTGGCGTGTTCCGCTGGGTCAAGGTCGGAGGTGCGCCGCTCTACGGCTGCGGTAAGCGAGAAGAGGGGTTGATCAACGACGAGGCTTGGCAGAAAATCGGTCTGACGGACGAGGAACAATCCGAACTTCGTCAGATGGTTTCGTCCCAGCAACATCGCAACACCTACTTCCAACCGGGTGACCGTTTTGAAGCAGTGGCATTCTGCAGGGCTGGGCAAGTCGCTTTCGAGCGCAATGTCCTCGGTGCCTGGCAGAAGGATGTGGTCGTTTTGGCACGTACGTATGTGTTGAAGAGTGGCCGCGTCCTTCATTGGGTGCGTAACTGCAATAACTGGGTTGTGGGTAAGCCGCTTCCGCCAGTTGCAGAGCCTCCTGATGAAGTGACCCCACC
>CAZHDL010000058.1:0-2489 GCA_964531045.1 uncultured Bdellovibrionales bacterium
ATCATGGCCAAGATCAATGCCCTGCTGCAACGTGAAAGTGATGGCGACGGTGGCGCTCAACAGGTGCGCAACGTGAGCCAGGCGCTCGACCTCGTTTGCGACGGCGCGCTCGACGCCCGACAAGCCAGCCTGATCCTGTACATCATCAACGGCGTGGCGACCAAGGCGGTGCAGGACCAACAGCGCGAGCATCCCCTGGCCGGCCTCGAAGGAATGATGGGCGGCTCTTTGAGCGACATGCTCATGAGCATGGCGACGTTTGGCGATGATGACGGTGACAAGGCGCCGCGCGGCAACGGCAGGATGGACAGAACGGCCCACCACCACGGGCGCTGACGCGTTCCGCTTGACCCCTTCCTCAGGGAACAGAATCAGCCAGCTTCAACGAAGCATGGCCTCGCTTTCCGGCGAGGCCTTTTTCTTTTTTCTCGAAACAACATACTTATCTCCATGGGCGCTTTTTTGAGGAAATGGTATACTATTTGAAAGCTATATACTAATAAATTCACATGAAACTCATTATTATCAATGGCAGCTCCTGTGTTGGAAAAAGCACTACTGTCAAAGCCATTTTGAAACAACGCGACCGACTGTATCATCTCTCCTACGACACCCTCAAACGTTCATTTTCGAAATACACCCCCGAACAACATATTGATGATATCCGAACTCTCATGACAGCTGTCGCGGAGACTATGATGAATCTCCGGTACGATATCATCTGTGATTCGGTGCTCTGGGAAGAGCCGCGGGAGCGATTGATCACCCAAGGAAAGCACCATGGCTACGAGATTATCGAAATCAACCTGGAAGCCGAATACGATATTCTTCTCGAGCGATTTGATGCACGAGTGGCCCACGCCAAAGAGCATCCCGAGATTCCTATCACGAATCTTTCGCAGGAGCGATGGAAGGAGCTCTATGACATGTATCAAGAGAACAAAAACCCAGCCGCTGCCACCGTCCGTACTGACACACAGAGCGCCGAACAAACACTTGCGGCTGTTCTGATCGAAATAGACAAAGTACTATGAATCACACCGTTGTCACAACCGGTCAGGCGTTTGCGGATATCGATGCCGTGGCCTGCGCCATCGCCTATGCCGAACTGTTGACCCTGGAAGGAAAATCGGCCGAGGTTGTCCTGCCCGGTGTCTTGAATAACAGCGTCACAAACTCCGTCAAAGCCTGGGGGCTCGAATATGCGACCACGCCCGCTCATCACGACGCGCAGTATGTCCTCGTTGACGTTTCAGACCCGGCTCACATCGCCGACTGCTCCAAGGCAGGCACGGTCACTGAAGTCTATGACCACCACCCCGGTTTTGAAGCCTACTGGCAAGAAAAAATCGGGGAACATGTACACATTGAAGTGATTGGCGCTGCTGCCACTCTCATCTGGGAAGAATTTCACAAGCGAGGCCATGCAAAAAATATCAGCCCAAAAAGTGCCCAGCTCCTCGCTGTCGCTATCCTCTCCAATACCTTGAATTTCGGCGCCACCATTACTCATGATCGTGACCATACGGCCTACGCAGAACTACAGACCATTGCTCCCTTTACACCGGAATGGATTGCTTTGTACTTTACTGAACAAGAGCAGGCTGTCGTCAGAGATGTTCGTCAGTCCATCGTGAGTGACACCAAAGTCTTTGTTCCACCCACTCTCCCCTTTACCCTCACGATTGGTCAGTTGGAACTCTGGGACGGCAGCTCATTTCTCAGTACACATACGAACGCCATTTCGTCCGCTCTGGAAAGCTTTGGTCATGAGCACTGGATTATGAGCATCCCTAGTCTCTCGGAAAAGAAAAACCACTTTTACACCAAGAGTGCGGTGGTGAAAAACTTATTTTCGCACGGTCTTGGAATCACTTTCCATGGTGACTTCGCCACTTCTCCCCGTCTCTGGCTCCGCAAAGAGATTATCAAGCAACTCTCGCAGTAGCCTCCCTTCTCAAATCTCAAAAAGAACCAAAAACAGTGGCTTTTTCAAGCCTCATTTTTACTATGGACAGAATCGATAAAATATGCTATAATAGATGGTCGATGTTTTCTCATCGGCACCAACCACAGGAGATCATCTTGAGCTTGAACAAATTCCGCCACGTTCGTCGTGGAACCGAGGCTTATTCTCCCGACGCAGGACGGTGCGAAATGGCCGGCTATAACGTCATCACGATTCCGTTTGGCTGTGTCGCCATCAACAACCTCGTGATGACGCCGGAACTCGACACCGCCCTCCACGCAAGGCGCGCGAAAGACGGCGTCATTCCCCTCGTGGTGTATGACGCGGCACACAATGCTTATGCCGTCATCATCGAAACCGACCAGTCGTTCTGACGAGCAACACCCAAGGCCTGCGGCAACTGCCGTGCTACGACGACCCCGCAAGAGGTCGTCGCTTTTTTTATTCCAATTTTTTTCCCGCTGCCGTACCGGCCACATACCCAGTGGTCCAACAAAGCTGGAGGCTATAACCACCCGAA
>CAZHDL010000058.1:2499-6550 GCA_964531045.1 uncultured Bdellovibrionales bacterium
GTGAGCGCATATACTTACAGTCCACCTCTTCGAGCGGTACACCTCCCGAAGTGACAATAGCCTTGTCGACATCGAGGAGTCCCGTGACGGTCAAACAGAGGTCTTTGACTAATCGAGCCAGAGCCAGACGCTCCTCCCGAGTAACACTGTGCACAGGCGTCTCAGGATTGATACCGGAAAGTTTCAGGAGTACGGGTATCATGGCCGGAACAAGAAACCCATCGAGACTGTTTTTTATCTGCTTGTTTTTTTGGAGTGCAAAAAGTGCCTGCATATCACGATCAATTTCCCCAACGTTTTTGGTCGGGAGCACATCAAGCGACACCTTCACCTCGCCATACTCGAGAAACTCACTGATACTGCGACTCATGTTGAGCACCAGGGGTCCTGAGAGACCTACGTGGGTAAAGAGCACTTTGCCATGACGACTTTCGACTTTTTTATCACGATGAAAATAGCTGAGTTTGGCATCTGGGAAACTCACCCCAGCCACGTCCGCCACCCAAGACTCTCGTACGCGAAGTGGTACCAAGGCCGGTCGTGGTGCGGTGATGGTATGACCAATGTTTTCAAGAAAACGAAAACCATCCCCGGTCGATCCTGTCTCTGGTCGTGACTGCCCCCCTGTGGCGAGGATGTAGGCGTGCGCCGTGAGTACCTGGCCGTTTTGTACCCGTACCCCGCTCACACGACCCTCCATCACTTCGAGTCCCGCCACCGCCATCCCCGTAAGAATGGTGACATTGCCCGCCCGCATATATTGAACAAGGGCATCCCACACTGACTGAGCTTGATCACTCACCGGAAAGACACGCTTCTCCGCCTCCACCTTGGTCAGCATGCCATGCGCCTGGAAAAAATCGAGTGCACTCTGTACGCCAAATTGAGAGAGTGGTGAGTAGAGAAATTTACCAGCCACACCGAACTTCTTGAGAAACACATGCTCGTCAAACTCGGCGTTGGTCACATTGGAGCGCCCGCCACCGGTAATGAGCAGTTTTTGTCCCAAGGACGCGTTTTTCTCGAGGAGTGCCACCCGAGCACCGCTTTCGGCAGCGCGACCAGCCGCCATCATCCCCGCCGGCCCTCCCCCAATGACAATAACATCGTAGTCCATGTTCGTATATACAAGAACTACTACTATACCACAGTTTTCATAAAATACCAGCCCTCTCGCATTCCTCGACTTAGAGATATACATACAGGAATTACGTATCTTGTTACGTAACAAAATTTCCCGCTTCCAACTCTGATATAACACGAGTGGTATATTCTTTTCAAATAGCCGAAAAATCGCTATACTGAAGGTATAATTTCTGATGTTCTGCTATGAATATTGAACAGTATTCGACCGTTTTGTCTGTGTTGGTGCTTCTCCTTGGTGCGACGACTATTCTCTCAATTCTCAGCTATCTTTTTTCCCCGACCACACGAGCACTGGTCACTCAGGTTTCGTATACCTCTTGGCTGAGACTCATTGCTTGTTTGGCGACCATTGCCACGCTCGGTGCGGTGACCTATCAGTATGTCTACCTGACCCCGGTCTGTGTCCTCTGTTGGTGGCAGCGTATTTTCATGTTTCCTCTGGAAATCATCGTCCTCGTAACACTCTGGACCAAGGCCAAGATGAACCACCTCATTGTCGGGCTCATGGCCGCTATCGGCCTTCCTATCGCTCTGTATCACTACTACGGACACTACCAAAAGTATGTCGCTGGTAATCCCTTTCTTCTCCCCTGCTCAACCAACCCTTTGGAACCATCGTGTAGCAATTCCCCTATCGTGACCTTTGATTTTATTACCATCCCCTTCATGGCGCTCGTCGTGTTTGCCACTATCCTCTGGCTCTCCTATCTGGCGCACAAAAAATCAGAAAAAACTGAACTCTAACTTTCTATGCTGACGTTTAGCGAACGCGTCGTCAAAATCGCCCTCTCTATTCCGGCTGGCCGCGTCACGACGTATGGTCGTATTGCCAAAGCAGCAGGTGGCGGTGTCATGGCCTCACAGAGCATCACCAGTATTTTAAGTAAGGCTTGGGACAACGGCATCACCGATATTCCTTTCCACCGCATCGTGTACGCCGATGGTCATATCTGGATAGACAACCACCACAAAAAAGAGCGGCTAAAACGCTACCGAGAAGAAGGTATCGCACTCGATGAAAAAAATCGTATAAAAAATTTCCGCACCCTCCTCTGGGAGCTGCGTTAAAACAAATAACACACCAATATGCATAAACCCTCCAGCCTGAGAGACTACGTCATATCCTTTCTCATTGCTGCCTCGCTCATTGTTTTTTTTGGTGCCTACCTCGCGTTTCGCCGCGGGTACTTCTTTGATGCTCCGCCTACTGCCGATACACTCTACGTTTTCAATAAAGTCATTATCGGTGCCGGCACAGTTCTTCTTGCGTTTACCTTTCTCATCGGTCCGATAGTTCGCTATTTCGATCGTTTCGATACGTGGCTGTCTTATCGCAAAGAAATCGGCATTGTCGGAGCCTTTCTCGCTGCTTCTCATGGCATCATTTCATACTTCTTTCTCCCCCTCAAATTCCCCCAGGATAAAATGGATCTGACCTCCCTGCCCTTTGCGGCCGGCATCGTCGGGATACTCCTCCTCGTGTTCCTCTTTATTCTCTCGCTCAAATCGGTCATCCACATGATGGATGGCGGTCGCTGGTGGTTTCTCCAACGCTGGGGTCTCCGTCTCGTCGTTGCTGCCACCCTCATTCATGTCTATGCCATGAAATGGGAAAGTTGGGTACGCTGGTTCACCCGCGGTGGTGCCGTTACACCCGAACTCGCTCACCCTCTCATTCCCGGTCTTGGTATGCTGGTCACGATGTTTGTCACCTGGGTAGTCATTGTCCGGCTGTACGAAAGCATCTTTCTCTTTCGAAACTGCGGATTTACTACCAAAGAAATCTGCATGATTCCCGGTATCAAGGAACATGGGCGGCGCTTCTTTCTTGGCAGCCTTTCTGTTCTCGCCGTACTCTATGTCATTGTTTTTGTCCGTTTCATCACACTATGAAAAAAGCCATCATCTTCGATCAGGACGGCACCCTCATTGATATTGAGTTTGTCTTTACACGTATCATGAATACACTGGCCCCGGAATTCGGTTTCGCGCCCCTTCTTCCCGAAGAGATGGCCAATCTGAAGCATCTCCACCTGAAGCACTTCTTGTGGAAGCGTCTTGGCTTGCGTATTTTTCTCTTTCCAAAAATCCTACGACGCGGTCGAGAGGAGTATCACAAACTCGTTCCCGAAATTGAGCTGTTTCAGGGTATCAAGGAAGTGATTGAAACACTCCGTGCCAAGGGATGCACGGTCGGCATCGTATCATCAAGTCGCAAAGATACCATCGTCGCCCTCATGGAAAAATTCGATATTCACATGGATTTCATTTATCAGTGCGATCTCTTTAGTAAAGCCAAGGTCTTAAAGCAAGCAATTGATGAACAAGGTATAGCCGTGACCGATGCCATCTATATCGGCGATGAGGTCCGTGATGTGGAATCCTGTCGAAAGATTGGCCTCGATGTCATTTCTGTGACCTGGGGACTCAACAGCAAAGAGTCACTCGAAAAAATAGGCGCCACCACCGTGGACACTCGCGCCGAGCTCCTGACCGAATTACTCAAAGATGAAAAAAGACCCTAGACGGGTCTTTTTTAGTGTCGATAGATTAGAGGTCGTTTCCGGTATAGGAAAGATTGAAGCTCTTGTTGATCAGTGGGAAATCCGGCACCATATCCCGTCCGTTGACATGTGGAAAAACGGTCCAGTTGAGAAACGAAGGGTCGCGCACTTTCACACGACTGATGACACCATCAGCATCCGTCATCACAAAATAGACAATATCTCCCCGCCATCCCTCTACCACCATAACGGCGTGATGCTGTGCCGGGAGCGGAGGAAGCGGAGTCACAATCGCCCCTTCTTCTTCATGGAGCAGCAGGGCCAGTGCCTGATTAAGTAACCGAAAGGACTGCGTCACTTCACGCGCTCGCACCCGGAACCGAGCGTAGACATCACCACTC
>CAZHDL010000059.1:0-4968 GCA_964531045.1 uncultured Bdellovibrionales bacterium
GAAAATGATCCGGATCTCGTGGCGATGATCGGTGCCTCAGCAGCACTCTCGCTCTCAGATATTCCTTGGAATGGTCCGATTGGTGCGGTGCGGGTTGGTATCGCTCAGGATGGCGGCTTTGTGCTCAATCCGGTGAGCGAGGAACGGAAAACGAGTACTCTCGACCTTCTTTTGTCCGGTACCAAGGACAAAATCAACATGATTGAAGCCGGGGCCAATGAAATTACGGAAGAAAAGATGGCAGAAGCCTTTCATTTTGGTTTTGAAGCGATTCAGAAGATTGCCACCTTTATTGATGATATCCGCAAGGAAGCTGGAAAGGAAAAGCGACCAGCAGCCGTACTTCGTGGCTCAGAGGAATTTGAGGCTGATATTCGCGCGGTAGCGCTTGAGTCGGGTTTGGCTGAAGCGTTGTATCTCTTGCCAAAGCAGGCAATGGAGGCAAAAACAGCGGAAATCAATGCTACTATCGCCAAGTATGCCGCAGAAAAGTATCCAGAGCAGAAGAATCTTTCCGAATTACTGGCTCTTATTACAGACGAAGTGTCTGATGAAGCGGTGCATCACAATATTTTGGAAAAGGAGGCTCGTCCTGATGGGCGCACGCTGACAGAAATTCGTCCTATTTGGTGTAAAGTGGGTGTATTGCCACGTACGCACGGAACAGGAGTCTTCACTCGCGGTGAAACGCAGGCCTTGACGGTAACGACGCTGGGCGCCCCTGGCGATGAGATGGTAGTGGATACCATGGAAACCGATGAAAAGAAGCGCTACATGCATTTTTACAACTTCCCACCGTATTCTGTGGGTGAAGTAAAGCCAATGCGTGGTCCTGGTCGCCGAGAAGTGGGGCATGGTGCTCTGGCAGAAAAAGCCTTAGTACCAGTACTCCCAAGTAAAGAGGATTTCCCTTACACGATTCTTTTGGTTTCCGAAGTACTGGAGTCAAATGGATCTTCCTCGATGGCTTCTACTTGCGGATCCACCCTTTCTCTCATGGATGCGGGTGTACCAATTAAAAAGCCTGTGGCTGGTATTGCAATGGGAGTTATAACGGGCAAGGATGGTGCCTATAAGGTACTCTCTGATATTCAGGGCCTGGAAGATCACTACGGTGATATGGATTTCAAGGTAGCTGGCACGCGAGATGGTATTACGGCTATGCAGATGGATGTAAAGATTGATGGTCTGACGCCAGATATGCTCGCGGTTGCTATTGCCCAGGCTAAAGAAGGGCGAATGTTCATTATGGGAAAGATGTTGGAAGTTCTACCGGAACCTCGCACCGTGATGTCTCCCTATGCCCCGCGCATTATTACGCTTCATATCAATCCGGAGAAGATTCGTGATGTCATCGGGCCTGGTGGCAAGATGATCAATCAGATTATTGATGAAACTGGTGTTTCTATTGATATTGAGGATGACGGCTCGGTCTTTATCACATCGGCAGATGAAATAAGTGCTCAGAAGGCAGTGGATTGGGTACGTAACATCACGCGAGAGGTAGTTGCTGGTGAACTCTTTCAGGGACGCGTGACTCGATTGATGAACTTCGGGGCTTTTGTAGAGGTGCTGCCGAATCAAGAAGGATTGGTTCATATCTCCGAATTTTCTGACGAGCGCGTGGAAAATGTGGAAGATGTGGCCAAGGTGGGCGACATTATCCCGGTCGTGGTCAAAGAAATTGATGCGCAGGGACGAATCAATCTCTCACACAAGATGGCCAAGCGAAAAATGGAACAAGAGAAGTTGTAGTCGCTATCGAAAATTCGTGTTCTCTTGTATACTAAGAGAGGTCTCATGACCTCTCTTTTGTTTTTTTGTGCTATGAAATTTTTTTCCCAACAAACGGATACTGAAGAAAAGAACGATGCTTCACGGGAAATTCCCGCAGAGATACGGAGGGCCGTTCGTGTCATGGCAGGAAATACCAACGAAACCGTATCGGAAAAACAGTATACAACGGTTGAACCAAGTGTGAAAGCAGCCGTTCCTTCACGGCCGAGTCCATTTTTGAGCGGTGAAACAGAGGAGCAGCCAGTCGTAGAAGCAGTGAAACCCGTGTCGCATGAGCCCGTGTCGCTCGCACCAGTATGGAATAGTCCGGCAACCGCCCAGTTGAAGCCCTTGTTTGATGATCCATTGACGGTGCCTGCTCCTCTCTGGAAACAGAAGAAGGTATGGATAGTCCTCTCACTCATAGGGGTAGTGCTTTTTGGTGTTGCTCTTTGGTGGTATTTTATTCGAAAAACCACTACGTCTGTTGCTGTGCCAAGCCCGATAGTTGAGTCGGTTGCTCCAGGAGTGGGACTGGTGGCGATGCCTGAGCTGCCATATTCTCCGGTTTCACCAAATTATTTGGCTGTGGATGTTGAAACTATCACCCCAGCAAGCCTAAAAGACCTTCTTCGTCAACCAGAGGAGCGTATCTTGGCTGCCAACATGACCCAGCCTGTCGAGTTTATGCTGACAGATAAGAATAATAATCCCTTAGCATTCAGTCGTTTTGCGTATCTCATGAAACTGGATTTGAATCCGGAGCTTGTGGCTGTTTTGGGAGAGTCATTCTCGCTCTTTCTTCATAATGAAAACGGAAGATTTTCCTTGGGCTTACAGTTATCTCTTGAGACGGTACCAGGGAAAGATCCGATGAAGCTACAAAAAGAAACACTGTTGCCACGAGCGTTTGAGACAGTGCTTTTTGATGGAGTTACTCTTCCAAGGGAGACGGTCTTTCGCTCTGGCACCTACAATGGTCAGGCCGTGCGCTATGTTAATATTGATACTGCTAAAAATATTTCTTTTGACTACGCAATACGAAATACGGAGTGGCTAATCGGAACGAGTAAGGATACGCTGCGAGCTATTCTGGATAAAAAGTAAAGAAGTGGCTTAAAAAAAGGATTTTTGAAAAGAAAAAATAAAGTCACTGACTTATTTTTTTTGGTAAAAAAAGAATGTTATATAAGAATTCATTTTCTTCCAAGAAGAAACACCGAGAGTAAGCGCTTTTTTGAACACACTGATTGACCCGAGGTCTTTTTTCTGCTATAATTGACTTGTGATGTTGAAATTTCTTTGACAATTTGCTCCCCTCATTCGTTTCCGAACGGTGAAAGAGTTCCCACGCACAATTCCCCCTAATTGTGACGGGGATTCTTTCACTGTTCAAGAGTTGTGGCAATGTACCACAACCGCTCCGTCCTAACACGGAGACTAAAACAAAAACAAAAACCTCCTGAAAAATAATACAGCAGGAGAAAAACAAAAAGAAACAAAAAAACAAGTTCTTTCAAATAGAGAGGTGTTGACTACACAGAGGGCGGAAGCCGCCTTGTGCCTCCTGTGTAGTCAATAACCTCACCAAAAAAGGCTTCGCGCCAGAGAACGGTGAAGGGAGAAGTGACGAAAAAGTTAGGATCGTCGCGAAAAAATGCATCTGCACAAAATACAGATCTCAAATGGATCACTGACGCTCTGCTCACCCGTTGAGCGAGGTGGCCTAGTCATCTGTTGGCACATGCAACGTCTCGGCGTACAGGCAAGAATTTATTTTTTGGCCGGCAGTACGCCGGGACACCAACATAAATGCAGTAGAAAGTGATAAGGAGAAAGTAGAAAATTAAGTGTCGTTGGAATAAGGCTCCCGGAAGGGTGTTTTTTTGTTGCTTTTTTGTGCAAGAAAGGGTATTTTTGAAAAAATAGAATGACATATGGGAACTTTTCATAATACATCGGAACTAGGGGCGCTTGGTGAAGAGCTTGGGTGTCGTTACCTTGCAAAAAAGGGATATAACATTGTGGCAACAAATTATTGCAATGTGCGAGGCAAGCGCTTGGGAGAAATTGATGTTGTGGCTGAAAAAGGAAAAGAGCTGGTGTTTGTTGAAGTAAAGAGTCGTTTGGGGACGGCAGAAAGTGGTATTTTGCCAGAGGTGGCTATTACCAGGGAAAAACTTCGTAAACTGGAACGTATCGCCCAATGTTACCTGCGAGAAAAAAAGTGCCTGGGGCGCCCCTATCATTTTGATGCGCTTTCGATTTTGTATGATGTACGGCTGAAAAAAGCCTCAATTCGACACTTAGAGCATGTTTTTTTCTAGACATAGAGGGAAAATTTTGCTATACTCAGGGTAGAAAGGTAATATGTTGATACGAAAATATATGTCTCTCGATACCCTGACACTGAAGCGCTTGAAGGAGAAGCTTTTGATGGAGAAAGCCCGTCTCGAAAGCGAATTATCTCGTTTTGCTACAGCAACAGGAACAATTGGAAGTTACGAAACACGTATTGAGGACATGGGAACTGATCCAGATGAAAACGCTTCTGAAGTGGAAGAATACGTCGATAATCTTGGTTTGGAACAAAATTTGGAAGGACAACTGAAAGAGGTACACGACGCGCTTCTCAAGATGGAGCAGGGAACCTATGGCGTGTGTGAGAAAACAGGCGAAGCTATCGCTCTTGATCGTTTGGAAGCATATCCGGCTGCCAGAACAGCTCTCTAGTCTTTTATGGGGTCTCAAAAATGGTGGGAAGGGGTGTTTTTTGTTGGGGGAAGCCTTCTGTTTCTTCAGGGAGGAGTATGGATGGCAAGAAATAGTGTAGAGGGAATGTGCAATACGGCGGGTCCTTTTGGGCTCGCCTTCCCTTTTTTTATGTCACTCGGGGTGTTTTTTCTCGCCGGAACCTTTTTTCTCTTTGAGTGGTGGATAGAGCCCGAGAAAGCCATGGGTCTATTGTGGCTCCTCTTGTTTTCGGCCGGGATGAGTAATGTGTTGGAGCGGTTGCTGTACGGATGTGTGTTTGATTTTTTTGTCCTACCGGGAGGAATCGTGTGTAATGTGGCCGATATCCTCTTGACAGCAAGTGTGGTATTTTTACTATGGAAGAGGAGGTGGGGAAAGAAAAACACTTTTTAAATGCATGCCTATGTCAGCTAAAGTGTATTCGGCAGCGACGCTTGG
>CAZHDL010000059.1:4978-6364 GCA_964531045.1 uncultured Bdellovibrionales bacterium
CTCGAGAGTGTCCTGGTGGAAGTCGAAGTGGACGTGCTTCCTCAGGGGCTGCACGCCTTTACCCTGGTAGGATTGCCAGATACTGCTATCAAGGAGTCCCGGGATCGGGTGAGTGCTGCCTTAAAGAACAGCGGGTTTAAGCCACCACATCAAAGTGGTCGCATTACTGTCAATTTGGCACCGGCTGACTTACCAAAAAACACCCCTATTTATGACCTGCCCATGGCTCTTGGTTTTCTTCTGGTAACAGAACAACTCGTCTTTGATTTTCAAAAGAAGCTTTTTATTGGTGAACTGGCACTCGATGGTACCGTGCGTCGAGTACAGGGGGTACTTCCCATAGCGTTGTTTGCCAAAGCACAGGGGTTTGAAGAGTTGTATGTTCCTGAAGACAATGCCAAGGAAGCTGCTCTGGTGCAGGGTATTACAGTCATACCAGTCAAGAATCTATTTGAAGGAGCGGCACACCTGCGTGGTGATACGGTGATCGCTCCTTTTGTTCTGCCGCCCGAGGAACCCGAAGAGATTGATGGAGAAGCTGATATGGCCTATGTTCGGGGGCAAGAGCATGCCAAGCGAGCGCTTGAGATTGCTGCCGCCGGTGGGCATAACGTGCTCTTTGTTGGTTCACCCGGAAGTGGGAAGACGCTCCTTGCTAAAACGCTCCCGACCATACTCCCTCGACTTGATTTTGAAGAAAGTCTGGAGGTAACGAAAATATTTTCAGTAGCAGGAAAATTGCTTCGCGGGGATGCTCTGGTGAGAACTCGTCCGTTTCGTTCTCCTCATCATACTGCTAGTGCGGTCTCACTGATCGGTGGTGGCACCTACCCTCGTCCGGGAGAAATCAGTTTGGCTCATCGCGGCGTGCTGTTTCTTGATGAATTTGCCGAATTTTCTCGGGCAGTTTTGGAGAATTTACGTCAACCACTGGAGGACGGCGAGGTGACAGTATCGCGTGCCAAGGGTTCAATACGGTTTCCTGCTCGGTTTATGCTGATTGCGGCTATGAATCCTTGTCCCTGCGGATATGCCGGTGACCCGGAGCGTGTGTGTGCCTGCGCTCCTGCTCAGGCTAATCGCTATCGTCTGAAAATTTCCGGTCCGATTATGGATCGTATTGATCTTCATGTCGATGTGCCACGAGTCAAGATTGAAAAACTGGATGAGGCTGGCCAGCAGGGTGAAAGAAGCGTTGATATTCGCGCTCGGGTAGAGCAGGCGCGGGAACGACAACGACAGCGATTTACGGGCAAGCCGTACCATACGAATGCCGAGATGACCAGTCAGATGGTAAAAGAAGTGTGCGTGCTGGATAATACGTCACGAGAAGCTTTACGAGAAGCGGCTGCTCGGATGTAGCTCTCTGCTCGAGGGTATATGCGT
>CAZHDL010000060.1:0-6295 GCA_964531045.1 uncultured Bdellovibrionales bacterium
AATCGTTGAAACAGAAATCGGCAAGGACTGGGGAGAAATATAGAAGTAGCTGGTAGGGGGTAGCTGGTAGCTTTTTTTAGGGGCAAAAAAGAAGACAAAGAAAAACCGGCCTCTCGGCCGGTTTTGAGTTTTAGTGCAAAACCCGATCACGATCACTTTCAGGAGTAGATATGTCATTAACTCCGTTAAGCTCTTGCGATCTTCGAAAAATAGCATTAAGTACACGGTTGAAATCAGGATCCTCGAGTAGCTCAGGTTTATCTGCGGCTTTAGCGGCAGTATGCTGTTGAATTTCCATGAGTTCCTCTAAATTTGCTTTGGAAATTCTATCGAGTACAACTTCTTGCTGCGTATGTCGTTCCGCTTCTCTTTTATTATTGAGTTGACCAACCATCTCTGGTCCGCCCATACCTTTAAAGGACATATATTTTTATCTTACTGATTATAAAAAAGAAAAAGAACCGTGTCCACCCGGTTCTTTCCCTTCTTTTACTCTCCTATTATAGCAGAAAAAATGGTCTAAGTCAATCGGCACGGTCGCTTGTGATCGATATGGTAAACTCGAATATGCTATGCTTGAACGTTGGTCCTTTATCTGGCGAATTGGTAATTGTTATTCATATGCCTGAACTTCCAGAAGTACAAACCGTCGTGTCACAGCTCCATGAAAAAATTACCGGCAAGGTGATTGTTTCGGTGTGGAGTGATTGGCAGAAAAAGATTCTGACGCCGTTTCAGGAATTTGCCAAGGGTCTACAGGGTACACAAGTCATTGGCGTACGCCGTCTGGGAAAGCATATCATCATTGATTTGGATACGAATGTTTCTATTGTGGCCCATCTTAAAATGACGGGGCACTTTCTTGTGAAGGATGAAACGAATCGTGCCGCTGAGGTTTTTCAAGAGAGGATCAATGGCTATATTCATCACAGGATAACGTTTACCGATGGGACAACGCTCGAATTTTCCGATATGCGCAAATTTGGGTGGTTGAAGCTCATGAAAACGGAACACGTCGAGACACACAAGAGCATTGCAGAGCTGGGCATTGATGCACTGGCACGAGAGCTCACCCCAAGTGTCTTCCGGGAGCTCCTCATGAAACGACAGCATCGCTCGGTGGGTGAAGTCTTGCTTGAGCAGAACCTCATTGCTGGCATTGGCAATATCTACCGGAGTGAGGCCTTGTTTCTCTCGGGCATTTTGCCGACTCGGAAAATTGAGACGCTGACAGCAGAAGAGTGGCAGCGACTGTTGCCAGCTCTCAAGCGTGTGCTTCGTCATGCCGTCAGGCTGCGTGGAACAAGCGATGGAGATTTCCGTGATACGGATGGGCGAGAAGGGCGGTTCAAACGGACGCTCTTCGTCTATGGCCGAACAGGAAAAGCCTGTAAGAAATGTGGTACAATAGTAGAACGAAAAAAAATCGGGAGCCGAAGCATTTTTTTCTGTCTCGGCTGCCAAGAGTGAGCTAATTTATTGGGATGTATCTATGAGTAACAAACAAAAATTCGTGGTTTTTCTGGTAGTAGTGGCGGTTGTGGGTGTTATTGGGTACTTTGCACTGGGCAACAAAGAAACTCGTAAGCCGATCGAGCTCAATAACAAGAATCAGTCTCTCCCGGCAACCTCCAAAGACCCGGCCAATACCGGACCCGTTGGAGCTATCTCCGGGGTGTCGTGTGAGCACTGGAATCGTCGCCCGGTTGCTGTGATGCAGCCGGTTGATGCTCAGGCGCGGCCAGTAGCGGGCTTTTCCGATGCAGATATGGTGTTTGAAATGCCCAATCCAGCAGCCGGAATTTTTACCACTCGTCTTTTGGGGGTCTATCAGTGTGAGACGCCGGAAGAAGTGGGCTCTATCCGGAGTGCCCGTCATGACTATATCAGTGTGGCCAAGGGGCTTGACGCTATTTTTGTCGGGTGGGGTGGTTCGGCTTTTGCTATTCAGAAATTGAATGCGGGTGTGATTGATAACCTGGACTGTAACGATCAGGGAGGCAAGAGTGCCAGTCGGTACTGTTTCCGTAAGGAACGCAGCGGTTTGATGCGTATTGAAGACACGGGCTATATCAAATTTGCGAAGATTTTGGAAGCAGCCAAGGACTTTGGTTATCGTACCGAGAGCAAGTTTGCCGGCTATCCTCACCAGGAAGACAAAGCCATGGATGCGCGGCCAAACGGCGGCCACCTCCGTATCGGGTATCCTGGTATTATGGAGGCAGAATATGATTATGATAAGGAAACCAATAGCTACAAGCGTACCTGGGGTGGTGTACCGGATACCGATCGGACCACCAAAGAGCGGATTGCTCCGAAGAATATCGTCGTAGTCATTGCGGAGAACGAGCAGATTTTGGCAGAGGTAGATTACAAGTCACGGGGGGTACAGGATCCGTGGGCGGGATTGGAAGAGTGGGAAAAGGTGGGACCCCGGAATATTTCTGGACGCTACAATAACCTGCAGCTTGGTGACCCGTGGTTTGATACGAAAGAGACGGGGAATGCTTACTACTACTTGAACGGAGAAGAAATCCGTGGTTCCTGGAAAAAGGACAAATCAAGTCTCGATAGCAAATTGACCTTTTTTGATGAGGCGGGGAACGAGGTCAAGTTTGTGCCAGGACAAATCTGGGTAGAAGTCATGGTGCCTGGACAAGCCTTTGAGTGGACCCCTCAACAACAAGCAGTGAACAATCAGCAGTAAGCAAAGAAGGCAGAGGTCGTAGAAAAGCGGGCAGGTGCCCGCTTTTTGTTTGGCGTGTATAATGGTAAAAAGAGCCTGGAGTATTCGTTTGTTGTGTTATTTGTTGATTGCTCACTGTTGTATGATTCTTTTTCTTCACGGCCAAGATGATTTTTTGGTAGGACGTCGCAAGCGGGCGCTTATTGCCGCCTTTACAAAAAAATATACAGGAGCAGACGTCTTCATTTTTGATTTCGAGGATCAGGGATCAACGGCAGATGTGAAGCGGTCGCTTGAGGCCTGTGAGGGTGGTCTTTTTACCTCCGAGAAAATAGTGGTGTTCCTTCATCCTTTTGTTCTAGGTGAGCTTGCTCAGAAAATGATGCAGCGGTTCTTGCAAGAACAGGCGACGGCATTGCCGGAGAAAACTATTCTACTGTTTGTACATGTCGGCAAGCTGAAGAAAACAGACATACTCACAAAAGCACTGCTGAGCGTTATGGACAAAGAAGAAGTCTATGACCCTCAGGAAGGTCGAGCGCTCGGACAGATGGTCTCCAAAGAGCTCGCACTGCTGAACGAAGCGGTTTCATTTGATGAAGTGTCACTCGCCTTTTTCCTGTCGCAGACAGGGGGCGATATGGCACGTACGATGACGGAACTGGAGAAGCTGGCTACGTTTAAAGGGGCGGGAGTTCTCACGAAAGAGGATATTGAGTTATTACTGACAATGTCCAAGGAACAGGCACTCTGGGGCGCACTTGATGCTCTAAGCCGGGGTGCGAGAAAAGAAGCTCTTTTTTTGTTTCGAAAAGAGGCTGATTCTGCGGATGGTGTGTTCGCGCTCCTCTCCATGTGTGCTTGGCAGATACGACGACTGTTGCTCGTGCGTGAAGCGTACGATCAAGGTATCAGACGTCCCTCAGATGTTGCTGCGACGACCAAACTCCCTCCCTTTACGGCTCAAAAGGCCATGGCACATATCGAACAGTTTCCCGTGACACGACTGAAACAAGGACTCTCCCTTCTTTCTGATATTGATACCGCTCTCAAGCAGGGGAAGGCCGACCCTGAGGCTTCACTCGATTTGTTTGTGTGGAAGTTTTGATCCTATAGTTGAAGTATTTAAACTTTGGTGAGTTAAAATGTGTTCCACTAGTTATATTTATATGGAAAATCAAAAAAAAAGAATTCGAATGCAAAAGATCGTTGCAATTATCTTGGCTGCTATAATTGTGATTATTGCTCTGCTTTTCACTTACCCATTTGGCCCATGGAGGATTCCAGTTGTCGTGCTTATTGTAGCTGTCATGACTAGACTAACCATTTGGCCACAACCAAGAACTCAGGCTGACATTCGACACGAGAAAGAATTGAATATTGACTATGAGTTGCTGCGACCGCATCGTACTATTCGATATCTCCCTTTCGTAATTGTTGGATTGATCGTAGGGCTAATCATCTCCGCCATGACTGAATCAATGAATCTTTCCATAATGTTTTTTCTTTTGACTCTGGTCACAACGGTATTTTTCTTCACTTTCTTGGGAAAGTTACGCGGAAAAAAAGCAAATGACGATCGATTTTCTGTAGCGGCTGAAGTCGGTCTGACCTATGTGCCGACTGGTGATGTCGCGACTCTACATGAATTGCTACAGTCGATTGCAGTAGAGCCGAAAAAATCTACCCTATCTAATATTTTTTTAGGAAATCTTTCTGGGTATGCGGCAAGAATATTTGATTTCGATTATACATGGATGAAAGAAGCTCGTTATAGCGAAACATTTCTTGAAGTAACAGTATCTGGAAATATTCCGAAGATGCTCATACTGAGTAAGAAAGATGAATTCGTGGGAACTATTGATCCAAAATCAATATTCCTAGGGGGTACGGGTACTTTAGAAGGAGACTTTTCAAAACATTTTTTAGTCTACACGGAGCCAGATGCTGGTATGGAAGTGCGGCAGATTCTTACTCCGGATGTAATGGCATCTCTGATTGATGAGATGTCAGATGTTAGCTTCTTAATTTTTGATGACAAAGTTTATGTGACTTTAGCAAATAGAGTCGAGAGTGATTTCTTGAAGGCAGATTTTTTAGTACAACTTCACAAGGCGTCGTTGGTTGTTGCGAAATGGATCCCTACTTTTTTACGCATGAATTCTCCCCAACAGAATTTATTATAAAGACTTTCTTATCAAAATTACTTTTCTGTCCCTGCTTGGTGCTTCCTTCTGATATTGATACCGCTCTCAAGCAGGGGAAGGCCGACCCTGAGGCTTCACTCGATTTGTTTGTGTGGAAGTTTTGATCCTATAGTTGAAGTATTTAAACTTTGGTGAGTTAAAATGTGTTCCACTAGTTATATTTATATGGAAAATCAAAAAAAAAGAATTCGAATGCAAAAGATCGTTGCAATTATCTTGGCTGCTATAATTGTGATTATTGCTCTGCTTTTCACTTACCCATTTGGCCCATGGAGGATTCCAGTTGTCGTGCTTATTGTAGCTGTCATGACTAGACTAACCATTTGGCCACAACCAAGAACTCAGGCTGACATTCGACACGAGAAAGAATTGAATATTGACTATGAGTTGCTGCGACCGCATCGTACTATTCGATATCTCCCTTTCGTAATTGTTGGATTGATCGTAGGGCTAATCATCTCCGCCATGACTGAATCAATGAATCTTTCCATAATGTTTTTTCTTTTGACTCTGGTCACAACGGTATTTTTCTTCACTTTCTTGGGAAAGTTACGCGGAAAAAAAGCAAATGACGATCGATTTTCTGTAGCGGCTGAAGTCGGTCTGACCTATGTGCCGACTGGTGATGTCGCGACTCTACATGAATTGCTACAGTCGATTGCAGTAGAGCCGAAAAAATCTACCCTATCTAATATTTTTTTAGGAAATCTTTCTGGGTATGCGGCAAGAATATTTGATTTCGATTATACATGGATGAAAGAAGCTCGTTATAGCGAAACATTTCTTGAAGTAACAGTATCTGGAAATATTCCGAAGATGCTCATACTGAGTAAGAAAGATGAATTCGTGGGAACTATTGATCCAAAATCAATATTCCTAGGGGGTACGGGTACTTTAGAAGGAGACTTTTCAAAACATTTTTTAGTCTACACGGAGCCAGATGCTGGTATGGAAGTGCGGCAGATTCTTACTCCGGATGTAATGGCATCTCTGATTGATGAGATGTCAGATGTTAGCTTCTTAATTTTTGATGACAAAGTTTATGTGACTTTAGCAAATAGAGTCGAGAGTGATTTCTTGAAGGCAGATTTTTTAGTACAACTTCACAAGGCGTCGTTGGTTGTTGCGAAATGGATCCCTACTTTTTTACGCATGAATTCTCCCCAACAGAATTTATTATAAAGACTTTCTTATCAAAATTACTTTTCTGTCCCTGCTTGGTGCTTCCTTCTGATATTGATACCGCTCTCAAGCAGGGGAAGACCGACCCTGAGGCTTCACTCGATTTGTTTGTGTGGAAGTTTTAGAGCAGGGTTGTGCGCTGAGCGGTGAGGATTGAGAAAAACAAAAAACTCCCTGCCAGTTGGCGGGGAGTTTTGAATTTCTGGAATACTATTTCTTG
>CAZHDL010000061.1:0-5980 GCA_964531045.1 uncultured Bdellovibrionales bacterium
GGGCAGGGAAAAAGACATACAATAATTCTATTACGAGGGGATTCGGTTCGGGAGCGAAGGATCGTTTTCAGGGGACTTCTGTTGGTCGCTGGTTGAAGTCACCAAGTACGACGGAAGCTCGTATAAAGGGTTGGACGAAGAAAACTTCAAACTTTGTCAATCCTTGGAATGCTTCAGGTCAAGCTGGCGCTCGTACTGAGCTTCAGAAATTGAAAGACAAGCAAATCCATGAGCAGATTGGTAAGGACAAAGAGAATAAACTCAGTCAGACAGATGCTATAAATAGATTGAATTCGACCGATGACGTCATGCGTATTTCGGCAGCTACTTCTTTGGCCAATATGGATAATGGTATTCAGAACATGGATCATTTGAATAAGGCCCTGGACGCCCTGAAGGATATTGACCCGGCTACTGGAAAGAGAACGGTTTTGAATAAAAATTACACTGAGAAAGCTGTTGAGATTATTGCAAAGGCAGATAAGAAAATTATTGCAGATACTCCAGGCGTTCCCGCTACTGCTACCTCACCAGCTATTGCTCCTAAAAAAGGTCTTGAAAACTTGACGGCAGTGATTGGCTCTTTGGACAAGAATGAAAAAGCGATTACTGATCTTATATCAAAACTAGACGACTCAGCATTTTCTGGATCAGGTGCACAATATGATCGGTTAAATAGCGTATTGAGTGCAACGGGCATTCCTAATCTAGTCGCCACCTTAAAGGCGAAGGCGATCAAGGAAGGAGCGGGGCATGTCCTTGCAGAAGATTTAGTTGATAGAGGAGTCACTCCAGATGCTGCTGTGGATGCTGTTTTGGGAGACATGAAGGCAGCTAAAGATGTTGTTAAGTCTGTAAAGCTTTTTACGGATCCCCGATTTAGTACAGCTGCTCGTAATTATGTTGTTTCTTTACGTACCAGTTCTCCTGACCGGTATCTAGAAATAAAGAAAGCGGCGGCGCAAGAGTCGCCCGAGGTGGCCAGTCGTATTTAATGGGTCAGTTACCTTTTGGAGTTTTATGCTGGACTTGAATAAAAGTTTTTATTATCCGATGATTGTTTCAAATTTAGGAACAATCGAACCGCTATCCCATGAAGAGGACGGTTTGATATGGAAAAAGTTTCTTTCCGTATCTCGTTCAAAACAGGACATTCTTACCGATGAACAGATGCCAAGAAAGATTGCTGAGCTTGGTGAAGAACTCGGTCTCTCCGAGAGTGCTATTGGCTGGGTGAGTCTGCATATTCGAAAGATTTTTTTTGGTGAACTTTCCTTGTCGGATGCAGAGGTGAGTTTAGGAAAGGCGCTGGGAGCGAGTGGCGATGATTCAAGCAAGGCCAAAGCCATTGTGGAATATATCCAGCATGAAATCCTGACTATAGAGCCGAAACCAAAAGAAGAAGATACGGAGGAAGGTGAAGCAGCACAAGAACAGGCACCTGTAGCAACGGTGCGACTTCCGCTCTTGCAGGCGCTATCAAAATACGAAAGTCTGGGGAATCAACTGGTGACTCGCGAGCGAATCAGGGTGAAGTCGCAGCCCGAACCGGTACGGCCGTCGCTCCTCTATTGGATCAAGTACTATCGGGATGAGCTCGGTATTGGTCATCATGACAATGTACAACGGGGGAACTTTCTGTTTCGTTCGGAGAATGGCAAGCATCTTTCTGGAGAAGAGCGCGAGCGAGTCAATCTGGTACTGAAGTCTCTCGAAGAAAACTTCCCGCTTGAGATTGATACAGAACGGAGTGAAGTGATATTTCCGAAGTTTGAAGCAACTCCTCCTCGAGCACTGGTGCCACCAAATGAGGTTGTGAGAGTCCCAGGAGTCGCCCCGGTATCACCACCACGAACTGCTCCCGCTCCAGTCAACCCAGCCCTCAGTTTCGGACAGAACAATATGGGGAGAAGCGAGGGGGGTGTACCGGTACCCGCTTCGGGTGGAGAAATATCCTTTTCTTCAAAACATGTGTTTCCGGCTGAAAAAAAGGCGACAGAAGCTTCGGGAGTGGCACCACACCCTACGTCCGTCACTGCACATCAGGCCAGTGGCCAGACCGTACCCAGAGCCAATCCTTTCCGTATTCGCCCAGTGAGTTTGGGGAAAGAGATGGCTGAGTAGAAGAGGATAACGTGAAAGAGCAACAGTATACTACTATGATGTTTTCTGTCCCACAATTTATTGATGTCGAAGACAAGGTTGCCGGTCCACTGACCTGGCGACAATTGTTGTGGATGATTGCTATGGGAGCGATACTGCTCACGATATTTGGTATTTTTGATACCTCTCTATCTGTTATTCTTTCCCTCCCGATTGTGCTCTTTTTCTGTGCTATGGCCTTTTATCGACCGAATGGTTTTCCGATGGTCACTTTTTTGGCAAGTACCGTCATGTTTTTGTTTCGTCCTAAGATAGCGGTGTGGGAGCGACCGGTTTCGATACTACCGACTCAAAGAAAAGAATCGTCAGAAACGACGACGTCTGCTATGCCGGTAGCGGAGAAGCAGTTGACTCGGGAGCGGTTGGCCGAGCTGGCGCGCATTATCGATAGTCGGGGAAGAAACAAATAATTGAACAGGAGATAAACGTACAGGCATGGAATTACTTAAAGCAAAAAAGAATATTGGTGCCTCAAGTACTCAGCGATACGTGGATGTCGAAGAGATGCGAGATGGTGTCATGGTGCTCAAAAATGGCGCTTTGCGAGCAGTATTACTGGTGTCTTCTATCAATTTTGATCTCAAATCGAGCCAGGAACAGGACGCTATCATTTCCCAGTACCAGGCATTTCTCAACTCGCTTGATTTTCCCGTGCAAATCGTTATTCAGTCGCGACGTTTCAATATTGGACCGTATGTCGAATCGTTACGGGAAGAGGAACGCCAGCAGGAAAACGAACTGCTGCGGTTCCAGATTGGAGAGTATTCGAATTTCATCATGAACTTAAGCGAGATATCGAATATTATGTCAAAATATTTCTATATCGTCGTTCCTTTTTCTCCCGTGGAAGACAAGACCAGCGGTTTTTTTGGTCGGCTCTTTGGTATTTTTCGACCCAAACAGGCCATCAGTATGAAAGGCGAGTTTTTTGATACGTACAAGAGTCAGTTATTGCAGCGGGTAGATCATGTGGCGGCAGCCCTCTCTGGTTCCGGGGTCAAGGTCACGCAGCTTGGGACGGAAGAAATTATTGAGCTTTTGTACAATAGCTACAACCCATCATTGTTTACGACAACAGTGATAAAAAATACTGATAACATCAAGCTCGCTTAATATTGCCATCATGGACAGAATTGTTTTTAGAGATAATAAAGGACCGCTTTTGGGAAATCAGACTCCTGGTGATTTTCCGGTGAGTGCGCCCACTCCTCCGATACCGGAGCCTGAAGAGGAGTCGTCCGTTGAGGAAGTAGAAATATCGGCACCAGAGACCCCGGCGATTGAGCTGGTACCATCGGCCGTTGCAATGGAAAACATGCCTGAGAGAACAGCATTCTCGCCACGGGTGGCGACTCGCTCGGATAGTGTTCAGGGAGTGTCAAATCTTTCCATGTTTGGGAAGAGCGAAACGTCCAAAGAGGCGGAGACACTCTATCGAGAGGGGATTGCTACACTCCGTGACCTGATTGCTCCTCCTGCTATCAAGGTGGGTCCGAATAATATGCAGATTGGAGATGTGTTGTCACGGACATATTTTGTGGTGGCCTATCCGCGGTACCTCTCGACTAATTGGTTTTCTCCCATTATCAATATTGATTTCAGCATGGATATTGCTTTGTTTATTCATCCGATTGATACGGCTGAAATCATGAAAAATCTGCGAAAGTCTGCTACGCAGGTGCAGTCCCAGATTCATATTGAAACGGAAGATGGAAAAATTCGCGACCCGATGTTGGAAACGGCGCTCCTTGATATTGAAAATTTGCGCGATCGCTTGCAGCAGGGAACAGAAAAGTTTTTCCGGTGCGGTTTGTACATGACCGTGTATGGGAAAGACGAGTCGGATCTGAATGATAAGTGTCGCTCAATCGAATCTATTCTCGAGGCACAGCTGGTCTATACGAAACCGGCCATCCTGCGTATGGATCAGGGCTTTGCGGCTACTCGGCCACTCGCTATGGATGTGCTTGATGTGGCCAATAATCTCAATACAGAACCGCTTTCAACGACCTTCCCCTTTGTTTCTTCAGATCTCTCTTCCGGACAGGGAGTGTTTTACGGTATTAATAGACACAATAACAGCTTAGTGCTGTTTGACCGGTTCAAAATGGAAAATGCCAACATGGTCATTTTTGCCAAGTCCGGTGCCGGTAAAAGTTATACGGTGAAACTGGAAGTGCTCCGCTCTATGATGTTTGGGGCAAGTATTATCATCATTGATCCGGAAAATGAATACAAGCACCTCTGCGAGGCGGTTGGCGGAAGCTTCCTTAAGATTTCTCTTAATTCTCAGGTGCACCTCAACCCGTTTGATTTGCCAAAACGGGTAGAGGATGATGATAATGCCGGTGTTTTTCGGAACAATATCGCCAACCTGGTCGGTTTGCTCCACCTGATGCTTGGTTCGGTAACGGCGGAAGAGGATTCTATTTTGGACCGGGCTATTCGTGAGACCTATGCGACTCGTGATATTACTGAGAGCAGTGATTTTGCCGTGCTGACGAGCGACCTCTTTCCGACCATGTCTGATCTGTATGCGGTGCTCCAAAATATGGAGGGCGCTGAATCGTTGGCTGCTCGACTGGAGCGTTACACAGAAGGTATTTTTGGAGGCTTTCTTGACAAACAAACCAATATTGAGATGGATAATCAGTTGGTAGCCTTCAACATTCGTGATTTGGAAGAAGAGCTGCGGCCGATTGCCATGTATATTATTTTGCAGTTTATCTGGAATGAAATGCGTACGCACGTCAAGAAGCGCATCATTGTGGTGGATGAGGCCTGGGTGATGATGCAGCATGAAGACGCTGCCAGTTTCTTGTTTGGTATCGCCAAGCGGTGCCGGAAATATTTCACCGGTTTGACGACTATTACCCAGGATATCGGGGACTTCATGTCATCACGGTATGGCAAACCTATCATTACCAACTCATCACTTCAGTTGCTCTTGCGTCAATCTCCATCATCGATTGATTTGATCGCCGAGACCTTTTTCTTGACGGATCATGAGAAATTTTTGCTCCTGGAAAGTAATGTGGGAGAGGGAATCTTCTTTGCTGGTACTAAGCATGCCGCGATAGCTGTGAAGGCTTCGTACAGCGAAGACCAGATTATTACCTCTGACCCACGACAGTTGATGGAGATTGAGGAAGCAAAACGGGATTTTGATTCGGGAAATTAACGGAGTGAATCGGTATGGCACTTGTCCCTCCACAGGCAAAAATATTTGCTGCCGCGTACAAAAAGGCTGCCGGACAGGCATCTTTTACTAGGAAGCCGCCATCAGCCCTTCTGTACCTGGGATTGGCGATGATTGCTTTTTTCAAGGATTTGCTTGACCTAGCAGGACTCGGGTCTCTTCCTGGTGTGGGCACCGTGGTCACGGCCTGCTTTGCTTTTTTGATTTGGATCCTGATGGTGATGTTTGATGGCTCGGGTGGCAGATTGAAAAACAAGCTGGCGCGTTCGTTGGTGCTGATGGGTTTTTCTCTTGTTGAGGGGCTGGGATTCGGGTTGAACTTTCTTCCACTTGAGACCGGTACGGTAGTTATCCTCTATGTTATGGCACGTTCTGCTTGGAAGAAAGAGAGTGAGCGACAGGCCAAGGAAGAGCAAGCACGCAATCAGGCCAATCAGGCGCAGGCCTATCGGCTGCAGGCGCAGGTTGCTGAAGCAACACGATTGGAACGGGAATCTTTGGCGGGGGCGGGTTCATAAGAGAAAAAAGAAGGGTAGTGCGGTGAAATGAGAAAAGAAAACAAGAGTATGAACATAGCATTTGTAGGGTCAAGAAGATTTATTATTACCGGACTACTAG
>CAZHDL010000062.1:0-5694 GCA_964531045.1 uncultured Bdellovibrionales bacterium
ACTCCCCATCACGCTGGTCGATGCTCCCGCAACTTTCGGTACTACCGCGGTCGTAAAGTTTGTTTCAAGCAAGGGTCGATACGCCGCATCCGAAGTCTCTCGTGAAACATACGAGATATTCAGGGTATAGCGTGTGCCCTCTTGCAGAGGTTCTTTGGGAAGCAAGCGAAACTCTGTCTTCTCCGGATTGTTCTCATAGAGCAGTTCGGCCTCTGGCTTGAGTGCAAAACGAATATGGGAGTCTTTGACCGATGTTGCAAACCTGACCACCAGCGGATCCTCAATCCCCAAGAGCACGTCTCCCGCATCTTGAGCCGGTATGGTCTCTATAATATGCGGTGGAAACAAAAGTGGCACTGCCTGCGCTCTTGAATCAAGCGGCACCACCTCGGACTGTGCCCCAGAGTCCCTCCCTGAAACAAAGAACCACCCTGCCACGACAGATACCCCCAAGATAAATATCCAAAAGCGCAGAAAGTTACTGAAGTGTTTGGGAGAAAATTGCATGGTCATATTTTTTGTATTGCTCGTACTACCGCTTCAGCATATCAATAAACACTGAAAAAGAAAAAAGCCACCCGAATATTGCCGGATGGCGTGGTATGTAACTCCGCGTTCGTACTACACGGTTCGCGGAAACAGAAATCGAGATGCGGGTCTGCTCCGAATCGATCGCTTTCTTTGGTCACCTGAATGTGTGAGCTTATATCCGTTGCAACGGCAAGCACCGCACCATTGAACTTCAATTAGCCCTTCCATCTCGAGAAGATCGAGATCATACCTGATGACCCCAAATCCCGAAATACCCACTCGCGCTCTCATTTCTTCCTGCAGCTGAAAAGCGTGCTTCCACTCATTCTCACTGAGAAACTCTAGCCATGCATAGCGATTGGGAATGAAGTATCGCTGATAACAAGTAAGAACAGAGGAGATAACAAACCAAGCCATCAACAGGACCATAAACAAGACGGAAATAACCATCGAAAAGTCTTCCGTTTCCATTTCTCGCTCCCTGTTGTTAAAGAAAGACATTTCTCAAGTTGAACATGACACTCTATCCTCTTCCTCGTCTTTTGTCAAGACAAAAAAACACCCCGCGTGGGGTGTTTTGGAATCTATACTATTTCTTCATCTTGCGGCGGATAAAGGCAGGGATTTCGAGGTCTTCTTCCTCCACCAGCTCTCTTGATTCACTCCGGGGAGCGAGACCACGCGGCTGAATTTTTTCTTCGATGATCATGACCGGCTGTTCAATCTTGCGAGAAGGAAAGGTAATAGCCTCTTCCAAAATTTCCTCTTCATCCTTCTCCTGCTCTTCCTCGACCACTGCTCGCTCCATAGCGCGCTGCCGACTGGCAATGCTTGGTGCCCGATTGATGAGTCCTGGCATTTCCTTGGTACGAGGAATATCAAAGCCTGTAGCCACCACCGTAATCTGGATTTCGCCCTTCCTGATCTGGTCATCAGTCACGGCACCAAATATAACCTTGGCATTCGGATCGATATTTTCAGTTATGATATTGGCTGCTTCGTTAATCTCGAGCATAGTCAAATCAGTCGAACCGGAGATATTGAAGAGTACCCCCTTGGCACCATCGATAGAGAGCTCAAGGAGCGGACTGTTGATAGCAGCCTTGGCAGCCTCAACCGCCCGGTTCTCACCGGAAGCAATACCGATACCCATAAGCGCACTACCACTGTCTTCCATGATGGCACGGACATCAGCAAAATCGACGTTCACGATACCAGGCTTGGTAATCAAATCGGAAATACCCTGTACACCCTGTCGGAGTACGTCATCCACAATACGGAATGCGTTGACCAGCGTGGTCTGACGATCGATGATGGAAAGCAGTTTATCGTTCGGAATAGTGATGAGCGTATCGACACGATCTTTCAAATTTTCAAGGGCTTCTTCGGCAATGGCACGACGTTGTGATCCTTCAAAAGCAAACGGCTTGGTCACCACACCAACGGTCAAAGCACCAAGTTCTTTAGCTGTTTCTGCAACAATCGGAGCAGCACCGGAACCAGTTCCGCCACCAAGCCCACAGGCGACAAACACCATGTCCGCACCCTTCAAGACTTCCTGAATTTCATCACGGTTTTCTTCCGCTGCCTGACGACCGATTTCCGGATTCATCCCGGCACCGAGTCCCTTGGTCAGATTTTTTCCGATGTGTACCTTTTCCTGAGCCTTGGAATGATGGAGCGCCTGCGCATCAGTATTGATAGCGACAAATTCGACTCCTTTAATCTTGGCATCGATCATGCGCGAAATGGCATTGTTGCCGGAACCACCCACACCAACCACTTTGATTTTTGCGAATGTCTCGATATCGGGTTTGATCTCAGCCATAGATCTTAATCATGATAAGTAAAGTCGTTCTCTTTTCACCTACGGGTAGTATAGCGCCCTCCGCACACCCTGTACAAGTGCCTCATTTGCTTTAAAACTCACTGTATCATAGCAAAAGAAGGAGTGTCAATCCCGGGCTATATTCCGCTTCAGAAAAAGAAAAAACGGACAAAATCCGCCTCGCAAAACCCCGCCCATTCACGCTAGGGAAGAAACCGCTGCAGCCAGTGCTTGGCTTTGTTCACAAACGCATGCATACCATCTGGGAGAACGGCAAACATTTTCTGTGATGCAAACGACTTCTTCTCGCCACTCGTTCCCTGAGACAAGAGCAGGAGTCCAATCACTGTTGCAAACTGAGGATTATCGACTTCATCCAAAATACCGCCCAGTGGTTTAGGGTACCCAATCTGCGCCGGTAGTCGCAGCATACGCTTGGCAAGATCCGTCACGCCCGGAAGGAGCGCTCCCCCACCGGTCAAAATAGCACCACCGGGAAGCAAACCTTCTCGTCCAATATTTTTCAGTTCAGCGTTCACAAAAGAAAATATTTCTTCCAATCGTGCCTCAATAATTTCAGCCACATGATGGCGAGATACTAGTCCTTCTTCCCGAGAATCAATCGCCCCGAGATCAATCTCTTCTTTCTTCCCTACTTCATCCGGCAAGGCTGTCCCATACTGCAGCTTGACCGTCTCTGCCACCTCAATCGAAGTGCGTAGACCGATGGCGATATCATTGGTCACGTGTGCTCCACCCACCGGCAATACAGCCAGGTGAAGCAAGTCACCATCTTCAAAGACGGCGACCGACGTCGTACTCCCCCCAATATTGATAAGAATCGTTCCGAGCTCTTTTTGCTTTTCATGCAGCACCGCTTCGGCAGCAGCCAGCGGCTCAACGACAAAGTTTTCCGCATTGGTGCCAGCCTGCTCAAGACTGCGGCTGATATTTTTGATATGAGCCGTGCTATCACTGACCACGAGCGCATTCATTTCCAGGCGCACTCCGTGCATACCAAGCGGATCCTTGATATTTTTCTGATCATCCAAACGATAGTCTTTGGGAATCACATGGACGATTTCCCGGTTAAGCGGAAGCGTCAATCGCGCCTGCACTTCTTCGAGCACCCGTGTCATATCATCATAGGTCACTTCTCCATCTGCTCGTCCCACCGCAATAACTCCCAGGGCATTCTGAGAAGCAATCTCCGTACCGGAAATTCCCACCACGACACTCTCTGCCGGGTGTCCCGCCATATGTTCTGCTTGTTCCAGTGCAATATTACAGGCCTTGGAAACAGCATCAGCATTGACAACCGATCCACGTCGAATACCTTCCGAAGGAGCATGGCCAATACCAACCACTCGCAGCGGTTCTTCCTCTGATATTTCCTGAGCAATAACAACACGAATGCTCGAAGATCCAATATCAAGACCGACGTGATAGTGACCCTTCCCCATAAAAAATGTAACTAACCAAAATAGAATTCAAGCTCCCTCCTGAAACGGAGCTCTTCTTCACTATATTATACCCCAAAATACTTTCTGCTGCAAAAAAAGAAGAGAAGCATTGACGCTCCTCTTCTTTTTCTTCACATTTTTTCAAGAAAATACGGCACAAATATCATCGCACCAAGAAGCAGAGCGCCAAAAGAAACAACAAAGACCGCTCCCGCCATGACATCCTTCACCACTCGAGCATACGGGTGCACCCGTGGCTTTAAGATATCCATGACTCGCTCGACAGCCGTATTGACCAGTTCGAGTGCCAGCACCAACACCATCGCCAGTATCAACACCATGTTCTCAGCATGGGTCAACGGAAAAAGGAGCATCAGGAGCATCACCATGCCGGCTCCCACCAGCTCCACCTGAAAATTGCGCTCATTCCGTATGGTAAACAAAACTCCTCGGGCAGCGTGCGTCAAACTTCTCACCAGTCGTTTCATATTTGTATATTTATTACCAAATGAAGTGGAAGTAGCGAAAGACTCCTTTCGTGTTCGGGTATGCTCCCCTACTTCGTGTTTTCTTTGGACTGCTTGGCCACCCACTCTTCTGTCACAGCATCCTGGAGAGCAAACATATCATCACCATGATCATAGCCCAGCAAGTGGAGCACGCCATGAGAAAAAACATAGACCATCTCGTGTTCTGTCGTCACGGCATCTTCCTTGGCTGAGGCCTCGATGAAATCCTGGCAGAAAAAAAGCTCTCCGAGAAACACTTCTTTTTTTTCATCATGCTCAAAATTTTCGGTACTGGCATATTCCCCAAAAGAGAGAATGTCCGTTGTCGCCTCTTTTTGTCGGTATGTCTTGTTGAGCTCTGCAATCTTTTCGGCACTTACCGCAATGGCGTTCAGTGTCACTTCGGTCTTCTCGCTCAGGCCACGAAGCGGACAGCGCCCGATCGTTTCTTCTGCGACAAAAGAAAAAAAGGCTTCCGTAAACGGTGTCGGCACTTCTTCGGTATACCTGACGATAACTCGCATACTATGAAAGAAGCGAATCAACGATTCTTCGCACATCATCACCGGAGGCGCGACCAGCCACGCTCTTCATAGCAAGCCCCATCGCCTGCCCCATTTTATCTTTGGTCGTCACACCAGCTTCGGCCAAAGCGGCCGCTACTACAGACTGCAGCGCTTCCGGAGACATGGCTTCCGGCAGATAGGCCGCCAACAAATCAAGCTCTTCTTGTTCTTTAGCCGCCAGATCAGCCCGCCCTCCAGCCGTATACTGTTCGATACTATCCTTGCGCTGCTTGACCAATTTTTTTACCACTGCTTCCACATCGCTCTCGGCCAATTCTGCCGGAGCCTGTCGCTTATCGATAGCAACATTTTTTATGGCACTCTGAAGCAGACGAAGTGTGTCTCGTTTGAACACTTCGCCTGCCTTCATGGCCTGCTTCAAATCATCAGAGATGGTCTGATAGAGACTCATACTACGAAAGATTAAATTCTCTTTTTAATATCACGGAGTGCTTCATCGTCAAATTTTCCCAACTTTTTCAGACGGGAAATTTCTTTACGAATCTTTACTTTGTAGAGAGCGCCCGCGCGTCTTTTTTCACGGCTCTGTTCTTCCGCCCGGAAGCGCAATTTTCGAACCTGTTTCAAGACACCGCTTTGCTGAACGCGACGCGAAAAGCGCCGAATCAAGCTTTCGGCTGTTTCTCTCTCTTTTCTTTTTACCTGAATCATAAACACGACCTCCTTTCACTATGAGCAATATGCTCTTCTATTGAATCATCGGGTACTCCTATGGGGATTTACCCTGTGTAATACTGCGAAGCAAACTGCTTCTGCCGGACTACACGGGGTGAATA
>CAZHDL010000063.1:0-3678 GCA_964531045.1 uncultured Bdellovibrionales bacterium
TGGAGCTCGCACGGGCACGATTTTTTCCGAAGGAAAAAGAGTGCGAGCGGAAGCGGAGCGCAGCTTGCCACGCTGGGGCAAGCAAGTGGTACTTTTGGAGGTTGCTTGTTGGAAAATTCCCGTATTCACAAATAATTAGGCGCTCTACATTACTGATAAACGTTATGAAAAAATTCTCCCAGGCCCTGGTGTGGCTCACCGCCTCTGAAATCATATTCAACATTGCGGCCTACGTGGTTCATTCCGTAGCCGGACGTGTCTTGGGTCCCGCAGACTATGGTCGCTACGGCCTCGTCGTTACGCTCACCACCATGGTCATCGTGCTTATTGGCAATGGTATTCCGACTACCATGTCGAAATACCTGAGTGAGGTCCTGGAGAAGAATCCTAAGAACATTCCTGCCATCAAACACAAAGCTGCTCTTCTGCAGACCCTTCTCATCGGAAGTATCACGGTACTCTTTTTCTTTCTGGCACCCGTCCTCTCCTGGGCACTCCGTGACCCATCGCTCACTCCACTTTTTCAACTCTCCGCCTTCATTATTCCAGCCTTTGCTGCCGCTTCTTTCTACCATCACTACTTGACCGGCCTTCATCTCTTCAAACTCCAAGCCATAGTGAAGATCGTTCGTTCCTTTGCCCGAGTTGGTTTTATTGCCGTCTCTGCCATTTTGTTTGGTCTTCCAGGCGCGGTCGGCGGCTATGTACTGGCTCCTCTTTTTACTTTTGGTGCCGCCCTACTCATTGATGCCCTGTATATAAAACGAACCCTCAAACTCGGTATAAAAAATATCGACCACGACTTTGATTTTCCCGCCAAAACTATTCTCGCTTATGCTGGACCACTAACTCTTTTTCTTGTCTTCTACGAACTCCTGCTCACCATTGATCTATACTTCGTCAAAGCACTGCTCCAAGATGATCATCTGACCGGTTTGTACAACGCCGCTATCACCATTGGTCGTATTCCGTACTATCTGTTTGCTGCACTCGCCATGCTGCTCCTTCCTGCCATCTCAAAGACAACCGCCGAGCGGAACACCACCGAGACAACCACCCTGGTCAACAAATCGCTCCGCCTCATGACGCTCCTGCTCTTCCCAATGATTACCCTGCTCATTGTCTATGCCACTCCCATTCTTCATTTTTTCTACGGCACCCGTTACAGTGGCGCTGAAAACGCCATGGGCGTCTTTGCTCTTGGCGTCGGATTTCTCACTGTTTTCTACGTCCTGGCTTTTGCCTTAAACGGTGCCGGCCTGGTTCGTATCCCTATGCGACTCTCCTTCTTTGGATTTATTGCCATGGTTGTTCTTAACTTCCTGTTCATTCCTCTCTGGGGCATCGTTGGAGCAGCTCTCTCTGCCACTCTCACCGCCTGTGCACTGATGCTTGGTATTCTTGTCTATACCGAAACCCACTTTCATGTTCGTATCAGTTGGAAAACCGTCCTCCTCTCCTCTTTGAGTGCCCTCAGCATCGCCGTACTGGCCCGCTTCCTCCCAAGCGGTAGTATCACCTTTTTATTCTCCGGAGCCGCCCTGTTCTTCTTCTACTTTGCCATTCTACGATTCTTTGGGGAACTCACCGATGAGGATCTCCTTCCTATCCGAAAACTTCTAAAACGCCCCCTCTAACTAAGGGTTGCTTGTTTTATATATAAGGAATACACTGTGGGCATGAGCGTCATCCCGACGCATAAGGAGGTTCCGTATGTGGTCTCCACTCACCCCATTCGTCCTGTGGCTCGAGTTCTTGGCTGGGCTCTGCCTGAGCAAAGAACAGGCTCAAGCGCAGACTCGCCATTTCGCCCTTCTAGTCAATGACACCCAAAATCGACTGATGGCGGCGATCCCCAGCATCTGACCATCATCAGGTCACCAAACAGAAAGGAGCAATCAAATACCCGATGTCCCAACTGAGACCTCGGGCTTTTTTTATTATCAAACGAAGTAAGTGAAATGAAAGTTTACCGTGCCGAAGGCAGACAGGCTTTCGTTTCCGTCCGCCAGCTGGCGGAGAGTGCCGGTAAAATCAGGGTCAATACCCCGCGGCTTGCCCTGGGGTAAATACTTGTTATTCTTCCATTTCTTTCAGTACTTTTTTTATCATCCGAAAAAAGCGGGTGCGTTCCTCACGCTCAATAAACGAAACAGCGTGATACGACTGTCGATTGTTTCCATAGTGCTCAAACCGAATGTCGGTACGTGTTGAAAAGGGATTGTACAAAAGATCAAGAGTAGCAAACGCCCCCAAACCAAACTCATTAACGAGTGTATCTCCCACAAAATAGGAAATACCCGCATACTCATGAAACTGCGGTCGCGGTGTATGTCCTGACACGACAGCCACTACGTTGGAATGACGCTCCAACACTGAGCGAAGTTCGTAAGCGTTTGTGATATTTTCTGTCAAAACATTATCGATATTATATGTCGAGACTGGGCTGTGATGCGAAAAAACAATCGTGGGACGATCCGTCGTCACCGCCTGCTCCAACCACTCCAATTCCTGTCGACTGACATAACCAACCGTGTATGCCTTGGCATTTCTGTGTGAGTCGTCTGATTTATTGAAATTGGTATCTATGACCACCAATCGCCACTGACCGATATCTCTCAGGGTATGTGCTTCGCTGAGGCCTAGAATAGAAAGCACTTCATCTTTTGCAAGTGATCGCATGTCATGATTTCCCAAGGCATACAAGCGAGGAGCGGTCAGTCGAGAGAAAATCGCGTTAATTTCTCTTAACTGTCTTTTCGCTGTCTCGGGCTTCACTGCAGAACTTTCGATATAGTCGCCTCCTCCCACTACAATATCGGGCTGATACACGTCGTTCATGTAAGTCACGACTTTCTCAAGTTCTTCCGGTGCCCGATTGGTCAACTTGTGAGCCAATTTTTTACGGGATCCATATTCCCAATCAGGACTGAACCCGACTTTTACCGGAGCACCTACTTCGCTTGCACGATCCTCTATCGTTTGTAGAACGTCATACCCAAAAACGACACACGGTAGAAGTATGAGCAGAATACATACGGCCACTATTCCTTTGTTTGGCAAAACAAAAGAAGTCATACTACCAGCGGTAGACTTCAACCGCGCCGCGTACCTGGGCATTACTCACCCGTTCCATTTTTTTCTTGAAATACTCCTCGGCGTCACGGGAGATATAATCGTAGTCATTGGTCGACAAGATAACCCAGCCGTGCGGATGGAGCCCTACGATACGCTCCAATTCTGCCAGAGAAAATTTTTCCTTAGACAACTCCCCACCAAAATCATAGACCGGTACCTTGGCGCCGGAAAGGTAATAATTTCTGAAGTTTCGTGTAATAACAACCTCTCCACTTTCTACATTCTTTTTGAAATATTCAAACACCTTGCGATAATTCGGGTTACCCCCGGATGAGGTCTCGTGATAGGTGTTGTTCTCCTCCAAAAAATATCCCCAGTTTGGTACCAAAAAGAGAACGAGAGCCAACATGCCCCACACCGCCTTTTTTCCGGTATCAGAAAAGCGCTCCCGTACCAGAGCGATCAGCCCATAGCTACCTGCCGCCGCGAGGAGTAGAGAAAATGACTGCACAAAGAAAATATACTGTGGTCCAGCATTGCGACGCCAGAACCAAACAGCCATGATCAGTGGTACCACAAATGAGAGTGTCACCCACAAGG
>CAZHDL010000063.1:3688-5690 GCA_964531045.1 uncultured Bdellovibrionales bacterium
CTACTTCCAAAGGCGATAAGGAGCGCCCCCAAAAGTGGATGAGCAAAATCACGAAGCACATACCCAAAGTATGAATAGTGATTGTCGAACCACACCATACTCCCGAGCCCGAGGCGCACCAACTGAGGAAAGAAGAGAATAGCCACGAGCACAGTAGCTATCCCAGCACCGGCGGTCAGACCGTATTTATTATTGAAGGTTTTTTTCTCTCGCCAAGATTGGATGGCCATCCACAGAACATACAGACCAAAAACCGGCAGAATACTGAGTGCCAGCCCATGAACCAGTGCACTCAATAACCCAAAAATCAGAAGGAATGGCGTGTACCAGAGATTCACTCCAAAACGATCGGAAACAGAACGAAACCACGTCACCTTCCCCTGATAGGAAGATTCAAAAAAAGCAAACAGCGTTGTCGCAAAGGCTAGGTAAACCGGAAAAAACATGGCGTACATGCGCAGCCGGCGGTCAAAGATAATACCGGAAATACTGACGGCAAACAAAAAAGCGGCAAGGAGGCCGATTGTTTTCTTGCGGGTATAGAAATACCCTGCCCAAAACATGGTCACAATGGACATAAGTCCCCATAGGACACTAACAAGCCGTGCATTTCCCTCTGTGGGCGCCAGAAATTCAAACAGACCGGCGACCTGCCACTTATACACGAATGCCCGTTCATCTCTCGCATCATTCACATTCATGACAGCTGGCACACCAAAGTTGAAGTCCCACGCTCGCCACTCCCCGGTTTTAAAGTACCCGTAGCTTGAATTGATATCAAGAAACTCATCAGCCACGAAAGAGTTGGTGCCGATACCAAAAAGGCGAAGTGCCGCACCCAATACCACGATGAGAAATAATAGCTGCTTTGTTCGCTTCCAGGAAATCTTCATAAGTTTCGGGCTTCAGTTGGTAGATTAGAGATCTGAGTCGAGTTCATCAGCAGTGTCATGGTCGCGCTCTGTCGCTCCCTGTCGGGTAAAATATTCTCGCCAAGTGTAACGCGGTAACCCCTGAGAATCATTTGGCTTCTCTTTCGAAAAATCCTGTCGCACCCCTCCTATCGCTTCCGGTTTAGGCAGAAGCTCAACGGCCACTAGTGTGCCAAAAGAAGTGGTTGTGCCGATATCGTAACTTACCCGATACTTCTTCAGAGCATCCTCGATATCCGACTGTGCCCGGAGCAGAGCATAGTACACCCCCTCTTGATATATACCGTCGAATCCCAGAACAGCGTTTTCAATCCTTCGTTTCTCCATCAGGTATTTGAGTGCCCGTCGATACTGCGGCTCACTCCACATGTAAACCGGGTAGTTGCGCGCTTGCGACTGACGTTCCAAAAAATCAACGATGCTGTTTTGTTGCTCCAAGGTCACCCGGATCCGTTCTTTGAGAATCCGATCCGGAGGGCTGTCAATTGCTTGTTCGCCCGCCAAAGAAAGCTCTCGAAATCGCTCTCCCAGCGACCCGATGTTCATCCCAACCAAGACCATCAGTATAAGGAGCGATGCACTACCAGAAACGCTTCTTACAGAAAATACCTGTGTAAAAACACTGAGTACCAGACCAATCAAGATGAAAAAAGTCGGTCCAGAAATAAGAAAGAACCGAGGCACCATGTCATAAGCGAGCGGCAAGAACAAGAGAAATGTCACCACAAACCAGAGCAAGGTCAACAATAAGAAATCAGATTTCTTCTTCACTGCCTCACGCCACCATGAAAAAACAAGCACCAAGAGGGCGCCCGCCAAAAGGAGCACCGCCACCACCCCGTACCATTTCCCCTTATCACAACGCGCATCACAGGCCCACCCCACGAGCTCTCCCTCCTTGGTATGGATGACGATCTTCGGAAATGTCCCTCCTTCAAAACCGGTTGTCACTACCATGCCATAGAGTGCGTGTTCAGAAAAATCCTTCAAGCCCTTTTCGAGTAGGGAATACTCTTTTTTGGAAGACTTTTCCGTCACAGCATTGAGAAAGGCCTTACTGTTGGCAAAGC
>CAZHDL010000064.1:0-4510 GCA_964531045.1 uncultured Bdellovibrionales bacterium
AAAGAGCTTGCTGAGAATCCTGAAACATTATTACCTTTCTGGCTGAGATTGGAGAGTGGACGGAGAAAAAAATCCTCCACTGAAATCCGAAACGTTCGGAACTCAGTGGAGGAGGGGATTTCAAAGTGAAATCCCTCACCTCTCGCACCTACCAGTATTTACTGAATCACCTGAGCCGTCAAGTTGCGACGACCGAAAGAAAAAGCTTCTTTCTTGGTTTCTATATAAATATCGATTTTGTTGCCTTTGATAGCACCACCACGATCCTCACAACGAAATTCTCCCATACCATCAATAGCAATTTTGGTACCAAAGGGGAAAGAAGGAGGACAGGCAAGAGTGCGCTTCTCTTCTACTTTCAAACCAGAAGCAGTGATACCATCAGACTTTCCACACTCATCCGCGGCTGCCGTATAGGCAGAAGCATTGATGATAAAGGGCTCTGTTGGTAACGATTTCCACAACTGTGCCTGCTTCGATTTCCAACGAGCGAGGATCTTTTCCTCCTTGCTCATTTCAGCCACAGGAGTTTCCGGCTGCTTGGTCTTATCTTCAAAGGAAAAGGTCCATTCGAGCAAATACGGGTCATTTTTGTAGTCATAACCCGGTACTGTCGGGATTTCCAACGACGCTTCGGCGGCCTGGACAGAAGGAGTCTCCATCAAGATACCGAGGACAACTATCGCGAAAAGTATTCCTTTTCGTGCACCCATAGTGTGTTCTTAGGATAAATCATGCCTCTCGAAAGAGGGACGAGTTAGCTCCTGAGCCAACTATCGATATTAGCACATCCTGGATATTTTGTCAATACCAGAAGAGAACAAAATGGCTTATATAAAGCAAAAAACTCATCTAATGTGAGGTTTTTTGGCTTGTTTTTGGCTCTTTTTTCTATGTCCTTGGATCGGACCGCTTCCAAGCGGTCAATCGTCCCGCCTGTCGCTCTATCTCGGTAGCTAAGCGTAAGTGCTTTTCCTGTCCTAGGGGAAGGAGTACGGTGTGAGGTGACTCATCAAGGGCGAGAGCTATCTCCCAGAGGTGCCGCTCCGAGGTTATCCACGCTGTCCCGAAGCGTTTAAGTGAAAAAGGGCGCGAATAGCTACGAAGCGTCTTTTCTCCGGTCTCCACCAAGACATACTCGTGAAAGTACGAGAGGGTGAGCTCCCGGAGTGTCCGATAGATAGGGTCGCGGTAGCATAGTACCGGATGATTACTCTTACTCAGGGCGCCCCAGTACCCATTTCTTTTAAAAAGAGCCACGACATGGTCGCTGTCCTTTTTTTGCGCCTTTAAATCCATGAGGAGTGGCCGCTCTCCCTGGAGCCACAGGGCGGTAGCCGCGATAAACGCCCCTTCGATACAATGAGCGCGACCTTTCCGGAGCGCCATCCGCGGGGAAGAACAAGAGTCACTGTATCGGGAAAGATTGCTCGGAAAGGCATCTAAGAAATCCTGAATCTTTTCCGGGGTATCGAGAGCACGAAGTATCGACAATTCTTCTGGTGACAGACCAAACATACCCTAGAGAGTTTTGCCTTCAGGCGATTGTTTGTTCGCCTCCCTCACGAGTGAGAGAGAAAGCAAGAAGACGGTAATGATAATCAGTGTACAGAGAAAACACAGGAGGCAGAAGGCCTTGATAAGCAACCCCTCGCGATAGATGATAAAACCGTTGAAGCACATACCAAGGAATGAAAGCACTGCCAAAATCTTGGCCTGGACATACGACTGCTGCTTGTAACCATACCAGGCCAGTCCAAACAAAATGGGGTATACCACAAATGCTATCCACGGAAAGGGGATACCGAAAACATTCGAGAGGGGGTGCCGCAGTACCTCACTGCAAGAATTAAAAGAAGAAAAATCACAGAATGAGGTCAGTCCCTGTGGATCAATGTAGCGGAAAAAATAGGCCTTGTAGCTCAGATAGGCCGCGTTGATAAAGGCAAAGACTGAGAGAAAAAGAATGATTCGATACTGCTTCATAGAGGAAGTATTAAAAGTTCTCCTCTAGAATAGCATATTCCTTTTCGACAAGAAAAAACAGCACTCTCTTGGCTGCCACCTTTACAAGTGAGCAATCTCTTTTTTCTCTTGGATTGTCTGTTCTTGGGGAGAAAGATCTCTCTTTTGTATACCTTCTGAGGTGCTGCTCCCGGACTCTGAAAAAAATGCTCGGCGCTGTTCGAGAGCCCGCTCAATCATAAAAAGCTGATCCCTCCGAATCGGAGGCAAATCATCAAGCGAACAAAAGCGCGCTTCCGTGACTTCGGCAGACGGGACAAACTCGCCACCGATAAAGGTTCCGATGTATGAGATATCGAGCCGTGCCGTATCGCGATCGGTACGTATCTTCATGCGCCAATCAATACTGACCGTTAATCCTGACTCTTCAAAAATTTCCCGCTCCAAGGCCTCTTTCGGATGTTCTTTGCCATTCATATAGCCACCCGGCAAGCTCCAGGCTGTCTTCCGATAGGTATGTCGAAACAGCAAGACCTTTTCTTCCGAATTAAAAATCACGCCTGTCACACCGATGAGAAACTGATTTTGAAACAGTCTGATGATGCTGAGCTGGATATTCTTTGAAAACCCAAGCTTCTTCCATAATTTTAAAAGAAAACTCATCATAGAGAATTTGCATCCGTGTCGGTCTCGTCACCCAGACGGATTTTCATTTTTCGATTCGTCGCAGACAGCAACTCTTTTTGTGCACGTTCAACATTGTCTTCCAAATCACGGATGACCGCCTCGGCTTTCCCAAGTGTTCCAAAATGAAAGAGTGCAAAAAAGAGGAGAGCAATGCCAAGCGGCATGATAATAGCAAGTGATGCAGGAACGGCAACTCCCATGCTCATAAATTGTAGGAGAATAGGAGCGGTATTTTCGACAGCAAAGAGTGTCAGAAACAGCACGACGACGACCAGGGCGACAAATGTTTTCATAGTATATGTGGTCATGAGTTACGTGTGCGCAGTATACTCTCATTCTTCTGTTCCTGATACCACAAACATATGTGCGCAGCAATAAAAAAAGAGCTGGTCAGGCTCTTGTTGTTTATTGACCAGGGCCGAGGTGTTACTCGGTCCAGTGGCATGCTTTGAGGAGTGGCCGCAGGCGTGGGTTGCGACTGCTGCTGATACGCTTGAGAGTCTGCCTACGATTCCGCTGACCAAGTGCGATGGCCGTCCGAAACATAGTGGCCTCGTCATCCATCGCCTTCATACCGGACAGGCTAAAGATGTAGTCATTACCCATGATCGCACCTGGGTACATGCTCCTGGCCTCGTCCATCGACTCTTCACTTGTCTCATGGCCAAGTGGGAGGTTATTGAGAAGACGTGTGGCTTTCTCCAATGAAAGCTCTCGCCACTTGGCAATCTTTTCAGGTGTGCCGTGGCCGATGAGGGCGTGCAGGATCATCTGACCTGTGCGGTGATCAATGATGCACACATACGCACCCGTACGACCCTCGCCGCCACGATTGGCGATTTGGATTGCTCGATTGACCACTCGTTCGGTAATCACGAGTTTTCTCACAACGTCATGCATCTGAAGTCTCCTTGCTAGCAGCCATTCGTCCGAATTGGACTGGGTAGAGTACTATGTTATGACCATTTTGTCCAGCCCTTTATAGGTAAAATCAAAAAAGAAGACCGCCACACTCCGTAGAGGATGGCGGTGTTGAAATGGGTGGCAGACGACTAGATGTACTGTCTAAGCCTGACTGAAGGCAGCACCAGATCAGGAAAGCGCCGGGTGACACGTTCGATCAGTCCTGCCCGCGCTGGAGTAGACATCGGGTTCATGATCCACAGGTCGCACGCAATCATGCAGACATGGTTCTCGCTCGGGAAACTGGATCTGATCCACTCGAGGATGCCAACGATGGCCCAGTAGGGCGGGCTTTCGTCGGCAGTCAGCTGATCAAGCGGGATGGTCCGAAGCATCATCAGCCCCACCTGCAACATCTCTCCCGGGACTTGACCGTTGTTGTGGCACAGCCACAGCGCGGTTGCTTTCCGATTCTCGAGCTTTCCCGGCATCAAGCACCAGTCTCCGATACCGAGCTCGGAAGTAGACATAAGGAACTGGGTCATGACTGTCTCCAATCGATGGTTATCACGACACCTCGTGACGAGGGTTCAGAATAATCTGGAACTAAATACAATAGCACTTTTTATTAATTTTGTCCACCCCTAGTTCGTCTCCATTTAGAGGCAATAAAGAACAAGGCTCTCACACCAATTGGCGGAGAGTCTCATTTTTGACTAAGTAGGTGCTTCAATGTCTGTCCGCCTCTGGCGTAATGTTCGAATTACCTTCTTGCAATCCGTTTATTAATTAGCGGCGAGAAGTGGTTTTGGTATTTTTCTTGCAAGGCCAGCAACTGCCAATCCTTCCCCGTCACTCGTCCACGACAATCACTTGCTCCACAATTACACTGCCATTTCGATACCTTGTTTTCATTAGCTTCCCAAAGAGCATAGTCAGCCGTCACTTCTTCGCC
>CAZHDL010000064.1:4520-5279 GCA_964531045.1 uncultured Bdellovibrionales bacterium
AAATATCCCGTCTGGCAATGAGCGTAAAAGCATCACTCATCCAAACATTTGGGTCACAAGTATGATTGAGGAAATATCCCTGATCCTCACCTCGGTCTTCGATACTGTACAAATCTTCATCCCACTGCATAACTAGCTTTCCCTCGCTCATGGCCCTGTCAGCCTGTTCTTTCTTCACATACTCTCCACCCCAGATTAATACTGGTTCATCCACATTGATTTTTTCGACTGCAAACATGCCTCGTCCACCGATAGGGGAGTATCGGATTTCTACTTTCTCTGAAATCCAAGATTCTTTGGGTAACTGCTGTGATGCATTCATGTCTCTGTTTTCAACGTGAAAATATCGCTTTCACTCTTACATAATCACCTCTCACCTCTTCTCTGACTTCATCAAAGAAAATCTTATCCTTGAAATCGCGCTCAATCTTCGGGAGCGCCCAAGATTGGATTTGATCTTTTGTCTTTCCTTCTTTCACCAAGGCTTCCAAAGCGAGCACGTAGTAGTTCGTTGCCAAATGAGCGACTGCGTCCGCTGTTGCCATGACTTTTCCCTCTAATGAAGATGGCGCCTGTCCATCACGGCAATTATGATATTTGATAGCATCAATGATACCCTCTACTTCTTTTTCTGAGAATCCAGCCTCGAGAGAGAAATCTGAAGCGATTTCGATACTTCGATTTTTGTGTCGATCATCAAACCGACTCATTTCGGCATCAGCAACATCATGGAGCATTGCAGATGCCATGACCAATTCT
>CAZHDL010000064.1:5289-5496 GCA_964531045.1 uncultured Bdellovibrionales bacterium
CACCGTATCTCCGGGCTAGTATTCTGGCGATTTCAGCCACCACAAACACATGGTGCTCATACAGCCAATCTGCCCAATCGGCACGATTTTGGCTCTTCCCTTCGTATAATGTCCTAATTTTCTTCTCGAGAAGTTCAATTTTTTTCATATTAACAGTTTACCATACAAAAAGAGGTTTATTAGCCTCTTTTCAAAACCGAATTGGGT
>CAZHDL010000065.1:0-263 GCA_964531045.1 uncultured Bdellovibrionales bacterium
GCGCTGATTCGTCAGACCGGCATGGTAACAGCGGACAATGTTTCGATGGACTCCAACGCTTTGGAACGAGAGCGTGGGATTACTATCTATGCTAAGAATGCCGCTCTTTTCTATAAAGACACCAAGATTAATATCGTTGACACTCCTGGACACGCTGATTTCGGCTCTGAAGTGGAGCGGGTCCTCCGTTCTATCGACAGTGTGGTTTTGGTTGTGGATGCTCAGGAGGGGCCAATGCCACAGACGCGCTTTGTGTTGAAAAA
>CAZHDL010000065.1:273-5287 GCA_964531045.1 uncultured Bdellovibrionales bacterium
GAAGTGAAAGAAATGGTCTATGAACTCTTTCTTGATTTGGGTGCCAACTATGAACAGCTTGATTTTGCAGTTGTCTATGCAATCGCTCGTCAGGGGCTGGCCAAGCTTTCTCTAGAAGAAGAAGGGAAGGACCTTTCGCCTCTCCTTGATACCATACTGGAAAAAGTGCCAGCTGCCGTGCATGATACGGAGCTGCCGCTTCGTGCGCAGCCATTTAACCTGGGATATGATAACTTTGTTGGCCGCCTGGCGATTGCCCGTATTTATGAGGGTAAAATGAAGGTAAATGACCAGGTGCTTATTCGGAACGCTTCCGGAAAAAATGAGACCGGACGCATCGTTAAGCTCTTTACCTTTCGGGGACTGGAGCGCGTGGAGACCGAGGTAGCTGAGGCAGGGGATATCGTCATGATTGCCGGTTTGGCCGGTATCGACATCGGTGATACTATTGGTGTTTCACCTGATCAGGAATTACTGCCCATTATTGCTATTGATGAGCCGACTATTTCGCTCAACTTTCTTGTAAATGATTCTCCCTTTGCTGGCCGGGAAGGTAAGTACGTTACCAACAAGCAGTTGCGTGAACGACTGATGAAGGAACTAGAGATTAACGTTGGATTGAAAATTGATTTTTCCGATGACCATTATAAAGTGTACGGGCGCGGTGAATTGCACGTGGCGATTCTTTTGGAGAACATGCGCCGAGAAGGGTATGAAGTGCAAGTCTCCCAGCCACAGGTTATCATCAAGGACGTTGATGGGGTAAAGTCCGAGCCATTTGAGGAAGTAACCATCGAATGTCCATTGGAAGTAACCGGAACGGTGATTGAAAAATTGGGCAAGCGCAAGGGTATCATGATGGAAATGAAAGAAGGTTCCGGTGGCTATCAGCGGTTGATTTTTGAAGTGCCGACCCGGGGGCTGTTGGGATACCGAGGAGAGTTTATGGTAGATACACGAGGAGAGGGGACGCTCTATGCTCGGGTGCTTGGTTTTCGTCCTTATGCCGGAGAAATCAAATCTCGGGAAGTGGGTTCGATGGTATCGATGGCCACCGGCAAGGCGCTCGCCTTTTCACTCAACAATCTGCAAGTACGAGGTATTCTCTATATTTCTCCATCCACAGAAGTCTATGAGGGTATGGTCGTGGGCAATGTGACCAAGGGGACGGATATGGCTGTCAATCCAATCAAGGGAAAGGCCATGAGTAACATGCGTTCCTCGGGGACGGATGAGGCTATCAAGCTTGTGCCGCCACTCGAGATTACTATCGAGCGAGGATTGGAAATTATCTTATCCGACGAATACCTGGAAGTGACACCGCATAACGTTCGGTTGCGCAAACAGTTCTTGACAGAGACTGATCGTACCAAGGCCGGACGCAAGAAGTAGCAGAAAACAAAAAATACCCCTCCAAGAGGGGTATTTTTTTATGTTCGCTAGGGGGTTTCCTTTTCTACCTTGACGACACGGACAAAGTTTCCAGGCCGGTCACCGATCAAAAGTTCCCAGGCGGGATTAGGTGAGGTGTAGTATTTGTACGCCACAAGTCCGGACTTCTCTTCCCAGCGGTCATAGCGTGATCGATAGCGGATACCACCTCTTCTGGTGAGCACATAGTAGTCGGGTTGGATGGTTTCTTTGTCGAACGTATAGGCAGTAAGACAACGACCATGGAAGAATTCACAGACACCATAATAATCAGACCAGACGGTCAGTTGTTCTGCTTCCGGGAGACTATTTAAGAACTGAGCAGCTTCATAGCCGCCATAGCCCCAGGAGTCGCTGACAAGAGCGTGTTTTGGTAGAAGAAAGTTCGAATAATTGAAATAGAAGGGCTCAATGCGGAGCAGACTAATGAGTGAGGCGCCAAAAACAAGGAAAAAAAGAGCCAGTGGCGCGAAGGCGTATTTTTTTGTGAAGAGATCAGTCAAAGAGGAAAGGCCGAGAGCGGCGAGAAAGGCCATGAAAGAGAAGAGGAGAATGCTGTAGCGAGGTGTGACCAGAACATCAGAAATAAGGAAAAGAACCAGATAGGCGAAAGAAAGAACAGGAAAGATGACTGCAAAGAAAAGAAGTTGAGGATTCTGCTTTTGAAAAGAACGAATCAGAAAAAATCCGAGACCAAAGAGTGTTATGGGTGTCAAAGTGAAAACAAGGGGGTTCCATTCAAGGAGAAAGGCTTCGAAAAAATTGACAGTGACACCGTAGTAACGCGCATTTTCAAAGTTTTTTATGTCGAAAGGAAGGGAAGCAAAGATATCCCAGTTGGGTACGCTGACCCGCAGGATGATGACTGCGGAGAGAAAGACAAAAAAGAGGAGAGGGATGATGCGAAAAAATCGGAAATGACGCTCTATAAGATGACGAATCTTGATGAGGAAGGTGCTGCGAAAAAAGAAGACATCAATAAGGAGCAGTCCAAAAAAGAAGCCGCCGGTACCAAAGAGGATGCCTTTATGAGGAATTGTGGCGAGGAATTGTTCCGAATATTTTTCATTGAGGAGGAGCGCTGGAAGGAACAGGCACAAAAGAGTAATAGCGCCACCGGTTACCAGTGCTAGTGCCGCAAGAGGGCGGCCCAGGGGAAATTTTTTTTCAGACGAAAGCGAGTCTTCTCGGAAAAGAAAAGAAGCAAGAATGAGAAAAAAGTAAAAGGGCACAAGTACTAGGGCGGCATATTTGGACAAAAGAGCAAAGCCGGTACAGAGAGTGGTCAAGATGAGGAAGCGCCACTGGTTTTCTTTGAGAAAGACGAGAAAGGAAAAGAGTCCGATGGTACCAAATGACCAGAGCAGTGAGTCAGGATTGAGAATTTGTGAGATACCAAGCAAAATGGGAGAGAGTGCCGTGAGCGTGGTGGCAAGGAGGGCGGTGTAGGGTGTTGTGAGCTTGGAAATGAGGTAAAACAATAAGATGAGCAGGCATCCGTTGAGGAGCAGGATAGGGAGGCGAAATGAGTGATAGAGAACGGCAGTTTCGTTTGTTTGACAGAGGATAGTCTTGTCTTTTTGGTCTACGCAGTGTTCTTCTGATTGTGGAGAGAGCCAGGTGGCAACACCGGAAACGAGTGCAAGGCTGACACCTGGTTTATCGTTAATAAATGTCTTGCGCCACTTTCCTTGGCTGACGGCATCCCAGTACTGTGGGATGCGCTCCGACACCCAATAGTGTTCATCAGCTGTGACGAACTCCGAAAGATGGTGCAGCCCAAAAGCCAGGTAGCTTGCGAGCACGAGAACGAATAGATATTTTGGTTGCAGAAGAGAGGAAATCATAAGAAAAATATGTAAATACAGCATAGCATATTCTCGGCACTCATGATAAAATAATAAGCGAGAAGAGTGAGTTTTATTGACTGTCATACTGGTGTAAGGTTTAGGAGTGGCTCTGTCTCATTCTCTGACACTGTCTTCGAAACAACGCTAAATATTCTACTCAGCGATGACATGAAGAGTAAATGTGTATTTTCTATGAAATATTTTTTCCTGAGTTCTCTTTTTTTGCTTCTTGGATTTTTATCCCCCGATGTTGAAGCCGCTGAAAATAAAGAGGTAATTCTCAGTGTTACCCCTCGGCAAAATGAATACTATGGCCCCTCCACGGTAACGTTGAAATGGGCAGGGGGAAATAATATAACCGAAGATGGAAATAGCTGGTATGTTCCTGCGGCATCCTGTAAGGCGGGAAACGGCTATGCTGGTGTGCTTCCAGGTAGTGGAGTACAGACTGTTTTTGTGGAAGCAACAACTACCTATACAATCGAGTGTTTTGATAGTAACGGCATTTTTTTGGCGGCTGCTTCAACAACCATAACTATTGTTCCCATAGTTCCCTTTCCTGAAATATCCTTTACTGCTTCAAAAGAGGCTGTCCCCCCGGGTGGCGGATCCGTTACGGTCACGTGGTCAACAACAAATGCTACCCAGTGTTATTCAACAGACGGAGATGCAAAGGGTTGGGGAGGGTCCAATGGTGCTGCGCTTCCTCGGCCAACGATGGGGACTATGGAGTTTAATCTCAGTGACGGAATAGGGCTTACGCTTCGATGTCAAAATGGAACGAATGCGCATTTTTCAACCACAAAGACGATCCGAATATTTGAGGAGCCACTCAAGCCAACTTTGCCCTATGCGGTTTTAGCGGCGCGACCAAATGCGGTGCCAGCACAGGGGGGAGATATCGTCCTTGAATGGACTGCTTATAATATTATGTCTGATGCAAAAACGGTTTGTCGTGCCATTAACTGGACCGTAGAAGGATCTGCTGTTCTGCCGAGTCTCGAAGGGAGTTCCGCTCCTCTCCATATTACTGAACCGCAGACATTTTTATTAGAGTGTCAAAATAAGTGGGGAGTCACTCGTAGTTCAGCGAGAGTTTTTGTGGAAGGCAAGAATGGTCCACCAGCGACTGTTTGTGGAAATGGCATAAAAGAAGGAGCGGAAGCTTGTGATGAGGGCAATATAGCTTCGGGTGGAAAAAATAGTGCTTGTCCATCGGCATGCAGTACTACTTGCGCTCTTAATATGTGTGGAAACGTTGTCCCTCCTCCCAACCCCATCCCTCTCCCCCCAGGAGGAGGAGCCGGAGGAGGTGCCGCCCCCGCTCCAGGAGGAGTGGCTCCTGCCCCCGCTCCCGCTGTCGACTCTCCCTCTCTCGTTCCCTGTGGACGAAGCCAGGATGACAAGGCTACCGCTATTGACGAACGTAAACCCTGCACCGTCTGTCACGTCGTCGTGGGTGGACAACGCCTCATCCAGTGGGGGATGAACGCCATGACCGTCATCGCGCTTACCGTCATCTTTGCCATGGGTGTCCTCTATATCATCTCCGCCGGAGATCAGGGTATGATGCAAACCGCCAAAGGCGGTATCAAAGCTTCCCTCATCGGATTCGCTATCATGCTCTCGGCCTGGCTCATCGTCAATATCGTCCTGACCGTACTCGTTGATAACGCCAAAAAGCCTTTTGATGGACTGATAAAGAATGGAGCCTTCAACTTTTCCTGTGATGT
>CAZHDL010000066.1:0-2034 GCA_964531045.1 uncultured Bdellovibrionales bacterium
GTTGGTGGTGGCCGAGTTGTTGGCCACTGCGGGCGTGAACTTCGCAAATTCTTGGCGCTCGGCGTCATTCAGATCCCGGACCTCCTGTGCGATTTCGGCTGCTTCACAGTCTCTTCGCATCATCTCGATGATTTCCTTCTCGGTCACCCCGACCCAGAATCCGAGCAGCTGTGAGTACTGCACGATTCGGGCCGCTGCCTCCTCAAGCTCCCTGTGCCCGAAGGTGCGAGGCAAAACCCAGGGTTGGATGTGAAATGCATCGGGAGTACAGGGCATGGCCGCTGCCTCCTTCTCCGTCATCGGCACCGTGCCTTTGCAAATAACGACTTCAATCACTGTGAGTTCTCCTCGAAAATTCCTCTTTATGCCAGGAATAAGAGCAGTCGCGGATTTTGTTACATCGCAACTATGTATTATACACCTTTTTGGCTGTTCTGTCCAGTTGAATCTTGCGTTTTGGCTTAAAAGAGGGTATTGTTGCGGTATGAGTGACTCAACTTTTGTTTTTCCTGATCCCAAGACGACAGAGCCAAGCAAGCGGCGTGTCCAGCGAGCCATCGAGATGATTCCTGGTCTTTTGACCTGGACGACACTGCTCGGGATGCTCTTGTTGTCGTTTTTCTTACCGGTATGGGCGGCAGTAACCGTCATCGTGTTTGATATTTACTGGATTCACAAGGCCTTCTATATCTCCATTTTTTCTGTGGCGGGCAACCGCGATGTGGAAGAGGGCAAGCGTATCAATTGGTGGGAGCGTTGTCAGAATATCGCCCATCCGGAAGCCTATAGCGAGATGCTCAAGACTCGGATCAAAGATATGTACGCCAGTCTCACAGAGATTCCGTTTTTTCATCTTCGAGAACGACACACTGTGAAAAAGGAAATTGGTCGTTTGAAAAAGATTCGTCGGGAAACTCGTCTGCTCTTTCCTATCAAGGATCAGATTATGGACTGGCGTGAGGTGGTGCACGTAGTGCTCCTGCCGACAGCCGGTGAACCGGCTGATGTGATTGAACCGGCTATTCAGTCATTGATGGACAATAATTTTCCGAAGGAACAAATGATTATTCTCTTGGCCACGGAAGAACGAGAGAATCCGGAAACACGTCTGCCAAAAGTGGAGTATCTGAAGAAAAAATTTGACGGTGTCTTCCGGGATTTCTTGGTGACGACGCATATTGTCGAAGGCGGTGAGATGAAGTGTAAGGCGTCTAATGCCCGGTTTGCGGCGCGAGAGCTGATGAAATATCTGGATGAGCGGGGGATAGATTACAAGCGAGTTGTCTTTTCCAATTTTGACTGTGACAGTGTCGCGCATCCGGAATACTTTGCTGCCTTGACCTATGAATACATCATTGATCCCAAGCGTTTGCAGCGCGCGTACCAGCCACTCCCCATGTATCACAACAACATTTGGGATACCAATGCGTTTGTCCGTTTGGTGGTGACCGGCTCGTCGTTTTGGCATCTGTACCAATCGACACGCAAGGAAATGGTGACCTTTTCTTCTCACAGCGAACCGTTTGATACCCTGGTAAAGGTGGGCTTTTGGCCGGTTAATATGATCAGTGAGGATAGCGTCATCTACTGGAAGTGCCTCGCCTATTTTCATGGTGATTACCGGGTGCAGCCGATTCATTTGCCTATCTCACTTGACGCGGTCTTGGCAGAGACGTACTGGAAAACGCTCGTCAATCAATACAAGCAGAAACGTCGCTGGGCGTACGGGATTGAAAATTTCCCCGTCACGATGCGTGCTATTTGGCCTGACCGGGGTATCAAGTTTTTGACCAAGCTTCGCATCACTTTTGAAATGCTCGAAGGGCACTACTCATGGGCCACTACGTCGTTTATTCTCACCTTTCTCGGTTGGTTACCACTCATTTTGGGAGGCGCTGCTTTTCGCGAGAGCGTGCTGGCGCACAATCTGCCGTTTATGACCAAGGCTCTCATGACGCTCGGGATCGCCGGACTGCTCGTTTCTATTCCTATGTCCCTCTTGTCGCTCCCGCCACGGCCCAAGCGCTACCACTG
>CAZHDL010000066.1:2044-5232 GCA_964531045.1 uncultured Bdellovibrionales bacterium
CATTTTCTGATGCTCTTCCAGTGGGTACTTATTCCACTTGTGGGCTTTCTTTCCGCTCTCCCAGCGATTGATTCCCAGACGCGTATTCTTCTTGGAAAATACTTTGGTGAATTCTGGGTGACAGAAAAGATGAGGAAAGGATAGGAAGTGAAAAGTTAAATGTTGAAAGTTGATTGTTGAAAGTAAATGCGATATGAAAATTCAATACTTTGCGACAACAAATGATTACAAATTGCGTGAAGTGAATCGTATTCTTGGTTATGAACTAGAGAAAATCGATCTTGAGCTGATAGAACCTCAAGATATGGATGTGGAGGTTATCGCACGGGCGAAAGCCAAAGAAGCTTTTGAAAAAATCGGTAAGCCGGTGTTGGTCGAAGATAGTGCTTGGTACTTTGATGCTTGGAACGGGTTGCCAGGGCCATTCGCAAAGTGGTTTAAGGAAGCCGCTGGCATTGATGGCGTTTTGAAGATGATGTCAGGTGAAGAGAACAGAAATGCGAAAGGGAAAACGGCAGTTGCTTTTCACGATGGAAAGGATATTCATGTGTTTGTCGCAGAAGTTTCCGGAGTCATTACACGGCAAAAACGAGGAGATTCTGGCTTCGCATACGATTCTATTTTTCTTCCAGACAATCAAGAGCAGACCTTTGGGGAAATGACACCTGAAGAAAAGAACCTGATCTCTATGCGGGCTTTGGCCGTGAATAAACTGAAAGACTTTCTCAAAGAAGCTGAAGCATAATTACTCCAGGTGGATTTTTTCTTCGAAGAGCCGGACGGCTTTTTGAAGGAGGGGATGGCGCGAGAGCTGAGGGTCTGCTGAGAGAATATTTTTGGCCTCATCCCGTGCGATAGTGATGAGTTTCATGTTGGTGAGGTTTTCCATGGAGATATCAGGCAGACCGGATTGACGAGTACCAAAGAACGCACCCGGACCACGGATGGCCAGGTCGGCTTCGGCTATATCAAACCCACTTCCGCTTTTTTCCAATACCTTCAATCGTTCATTGTTCTCACCGGAAGACTTTCCTGGGAAGAGAAAACAGTAGGACTGGTGCTCTCCGCGACCGACGCGACCGCGGAACTGATGGAGTTGAGCCAGACCAAAACGCTCGGCTTCCTCGATCAGGATGATGCTTGCATTGGGCACGTCAATACCGACTTCGACGACGGCTGTAGCCACCAAGATGTCATACTTCTTTTCCTTGAAATCACGCATGACGACTTCTTTTTCTTTCCCTTTCAGTTTGCCATGTATGAGACCAATCGAGAGGTTGGGGAAAACGGTTTCGGTCAGATGCTGATGCTCTACGATGGCGGCTTTGACGTCTTTTAAGGCCATGGATTCTTCAACGAGGGGAAAGATGACAAACACCTGACGACCTTTTGCTATTTCACTCCTGATAAATTCATAAATTTTTTGACGGTCGCGTTCAGTACTCCCGATCTTGGTGATGATGGGCTTGCGATCCTTGGGGAGTTCATCGAGGAGTGAGAGGTCGAGGTTGCCGAAAAAGGCGAGCGTGAGCGTGCGAGGAATAGGTGTGGCAGTCATGGAGAGAAAGTGCGGCACCAATTCTCGTGAGCCATCGGCGCTGTTAAATGAGAGCTCCTGCAGTCGAGCACGTTGCGACACACCAAAACGGTGTTGTTCGTCAACGACGATGAGGGCCAGATTGTCGAACGCCACATCTTCCTGGAGGAGAGCGTGGGTGCCGACGATAATCTTGGGAATGCCGGCCTGGATAGCCTTGAGCATGCCCGGGCGCGTCGTTTTTTGATTATCAAGAATACGATAACTCCCCGTGAGGAGCGCTACGCCGTGACCGGTATGGGCAAAGAGTCGTGAGAAGCTTTCAAAGTGCTGCCGTGCCAACACTTCTGTCGGGGCAAGAAGAACGGTCTGGTGCTGATTTTCTGCAGTGACAAATGAAGCAAGCGCTGCCACGATGGTTTTACCGCTGCCGACGTCACCATTTAAGAGACGATTCATGGCACGCGGGCGAGCCATGTCTTGGAGGATTTCGTAACTGGCTTTGCGTTGGGCATTGGTGAGCGTAAAGGGGAGAGTGGCGATGAATTTTTTTACGAGCGTTTCATCAAAAGGCAATGCCTTGGCTTTGGCGGTTTCAAACAGCGCTTTGACCTGGAGCGCTTTGAGCTGGACAAAGAGCATCTCGTCAAAGGCAAAACGCTTACGAGCGATTTGTTCGTGTTCGACGTCTTTGGGAAAATGAAGGGAGAAGAGGGCTTGTTTGAGTGAGGGGAGGTGTAAGCGGGTCAAAATATCCTCAGGGATAGGATCGGGAAAGTCAGTCAGTTTTTGAAAAATACCAGTGAGCTGCCAGCGGAAAAATTTTGAAGTAAGTCCGGCTGTTTCGGGATAGACCGGAACGAGGCGACCAGTATGAGTGGCGTCACGAGACGAGCGTTCAAAGGCTGGGCTCTGCATGAGCAGTCCTTCCCGGTCGCGGGTGACTTTGCCACTGACACGGATGGTCATGCCTTCTTCTAGAGTTTGGGCGACGAAGCGCTGGTTGAACCAGATGAGTCGTATCTGCCCACTGTCGTCGGTCAGGGTGGCCTCGGTGAGAAAAAGTTTTTTCTTCCACGTACGACCGGCTGTCAGTGTGGTGATCGTGCCGATGATGGTGCATTTTTCCTCGGGAACCAGTGAATCAATCGTGTGGATGGCCGAGTAGTCCTCGTAGCGAAAGGGAAAGTGATAGAGCATATCACGCACGGTGACAAGACCCAGATGCGCCAGTTTGGCGAGCGTCGGTTTTTTGATAGTAGCAATTTGAGCGAGAGGCGTATCGAAGGTCATAGGTGAGCTGGTAGCTGGTAGGAAGTAGCTTGTAGGGAGTAGCTGGTAGGGTTGAGAAAGAGAATAATAACCATAGTATAGCACTCAAAAAATAGGCGGAAAAAAATTCAGACCCGGACGCACGTGTTTGAACGTGGCCGGGCCTGGGAGAATCAAAAGCGTTGCTAACGCTTCGATTCAAAAGATCATCGAGCTAAGATGACCGAGGGGACATCGGGAAATGCGATTGGTCTAGGCGACGCTCACGACCGTGAGTGTCGCATCGGTTTGTTGTGCTTCAGGGGACTCCTGGGGAGTCCTTTTCGAAGCAGCTTGGCCACCCAGCTTCAGGTTGAGCAGCATGGAGAAATGGAACTTG
>CAZHDL010000067.1:0-1392 GCA_964531045.1 uncultured Bdellovibrionales bacterium
TGACGCTGTTCGCTATATTTTAACGACCGCCCCGACAAATCACTGCGCACTTTACTCTCGAGTCCCGCCAAGGCCGGTGCAGCCTGGTAGAGTGCCCGCTCAGCTTCCGCTATCGTTCCTATCTCACCAAGTGACACCCCAAGTATTTTCTCGAAGTCCTGTTTGCCTTGTGGAGTGATGAGGTATTCGACATAGACAGTTGTTTCTTTAGGTGTGATAAAAAATATTTTTTCCAAAGTCGCTCCCAATACTTCTTCCCGGTCTTGAATCTCTTTCCGTTCTTCCGGAGTCAATGTAATTTTCTCGGCTCGACCCGCCTCGAAATCGGCCAACTTCTGTATCTTGGCCTCAATCCCAACAGACGGCCGCTCTGGATATAGCGGTTGAATAAGTTTCTTTTCAATTGAAGGATACCCTGGCTCTTGTTCCATATACTCAGTATACCAGGATATTAAACAATAAAATAAAAAAACCAGCCACGAATGGCTGGATTTTCAAATCAACACTTTTGAGAGAGGGAGAGGAGATGCGCTGCACCTCCTCTTCTCGAATAGGTCGACCGAACGAACTCGCCAAGCGACTGGACGATCGGTCTTCCCCCGTGTTTGCGCAGATGAGCTTTTCCGAGAACGAACGGGGGGCGGTTCCCCTCCCGACGAACAAGCCAATTGGGGCGGACTTGCTGTCGGCTCCGTAAGTATCATCTGTTTTTTCACCTCAATGGCGGCATAGGTAGTCTGACTACCCTCCTCTCTATCCAGACACGCCGTTGGGCGAAACGTGCTGTTAGAGACTAACACGGCAAGGAACTCGTGGAGATTACTCTCTCAAGAATGTTGATATTCTTGTCTCAGAGTATTGCAAAAAATTTCCTATGAGTCAAGCCTCTAACCCGTGATAAAGAAAAGAAAAAGAGTAGCCGAAGCTACTCAAATGAAACACTGTTCATGCCAGCGAATTGATCTCGATACGGTATCGATGTGCACGTCTAGCAAGCAACATATTGAGGCACAGCAACAACCCCGCTATCAGCATCATGTACGAAAACCCTTTGTCCTCCCACAACAGGATAAGCAGAAGCACGTGACCCCCTCCGCTTACCCATTGATAAATTGACACGAGATTGATGCCCAACTGAGCCAGATTCTGCATATCCGTCCTCTGTGCCTGAGGTTGATACTGTGCCTGTCGTACCCTTGGCAGGACACGACTGGCTACAAGAATGTCCATGTAGTAATTCAGGCCTAGCGCGAGAACCAACATGACGATGAGGGAATAATCAAACGCATTCATGAGAATGCCTCCACTTTGGTTGAGAATGTCCCTCGAAGGGGCGACGAAAGAACTTCCAACTAGTATCACAAAAAACGGTCACGAAGTCAATATAAACAC
>CAZHDL010000067.1:1402-2057 GCA_964531045.1 uncultured Bdellovibrionales bacterium
TAATGTACGGTCAGTATTTGTCTGACTCGAGTTCATCCCACACAATCCAGAGAGGAGGGATCCCCGTGCGCACTACCATCAAACTGGCCGCCGCGGTGCTTTGCAACACCCTGGCCATGTTATCCATCGTGACCATTTTCGTGGTCTTCGTCATACCGGTGGAGTTACCCCTGAGCGAAGAGCAGCAAATGGAATTGTCGGCGTATGCACCAGAAGCCGACGCTGTTGCCGTTTTCCGTTCGGAGCTGTGGCGGATCGGCCATGACACGAACATCTCGGTATTCGAAGAGGTACAAGTAGAACGCCGAGGTAACGAGGTCATCGTACGTGCCTTCTACACATCCAGTTTCAACTGGGACGTCGCGAAGTCGTACCAGCACCAGCAACGCATGCTCGCCCTTTCTGGGGTGCCCATTCCCATGCGACCCGGCTTCATCCCGAGAGCTCTGGAATGGCCCGATGAGGATCCGACCGAGTAGCCACCCCGCTTCGCCACGTCGAAGCACAACAAAACCGCCCAAGCGCAAGCCCGGCGGTTTTTTCTTTGTCTCTTATTTCCGCGGTCGCGATTATGCGAGACTTTTTTTATGCTATTTCTTCAGTGCCGCTTGGATAACCTTGAGGCTATCAAATGAAGTGTAGAATTTTATCTTCT
>CAZHDL010000067.1:2067-2730 GCA_964531045.1 uncultured Bdellovibrionales bacterium
CGAGTGGCACCCACTCTGGGAGATGTTCTATATGATCCCGCTCTATTTCCTCAACACCATCTATTGAAAGTGTTCCGCCCACGACTTCAGCAGAAAGAAAAATAAGGATGGTATGCCAGTGATGTTCTTCCCACTTAAAAAAAGAATTCTCACAGGCAACTATTTCTCCGACCTTCACCTGAAGACCGGTTTCCTCCAACATTTCGCGTCCCAGTGCTTCGTGCATATCCTCACCAAGTTCTATACCACCGCCAGGAAACGCATAGCCATCCCACTGACGAGAGAGGAGTATCTTGTCATCCTTGATAATCACACCGTACACAGATGGTCGAAAAGATAATTTTTTTACCGGCACCTCAAATTTATTTTTGTCTTTATCAATGCAGACGACGGTTTTTATAGCATCTTTCATATTGCAAAAATTTATAATTCAATTTCTTTCCTCATATGTGCCGAAACAAGATTTTTAGTATTAGCTGAAAGCTGCGATTCCTTTTGCAGGTCTTCCCATCCGAAATACTGTAGTGCGTCAAACTTCTCTTCTTGTAAAGTCGGCGCGCCTCCGTCTGAAATGACAGCAAGAAACCAAATATAGTCCATCTCATAACCATCCTCCTCAAAACTCTGTTCGCCGAGTCTTTTAACAATACGCACTGAAATACC
>CAZHDL010000067.1:2740-5157 GCA_964531045.1 uncultured Bdellovibrionales bacterium
ACCAAGTTCCTCGGCTACTTCCCTCTCCGCTGTCTCTTCCGGCTCTTCGCCTGCCTCCACCTTACCACCAGGCAACTCCCACTGAACACGCTTTGGCGTATTACGATGCATCAAGAGCACATCACCCTTCTCATCAAGAATCACACATCCCGCCAAAGTTATCCTGCTCATACTGAGAATGATTTATACTATCAAAAGAGGTGTAAAATTTCTTAAACAGTAATTATTTGAAGCTGAGAGACTTCAACGGTTCCCCGATAGAGAACATGTGGTATTTTGTGATACAGCAATGGCTTCTTTCCTTGAACATTCATCTCTCGATAATATTCCTTCGTCACTTCCGGCATAACTGACAGGCATGCCACCATTGAAAGCTCTAAGGATTGAAAGTTATCTTCGCGGCCAATATCCGTCAAGCTTTCTTGAAGATATCGGTACACCACTGCTTTTTCCAAATCCAGCATGCTTGGATCGATACTATAATAGCGCATCTGAAGATCAGCTGGGCGCCCTGCGTCAATGAGAGCTTTCTTTACTTCACTCGGATGGACAGCGGTCAGATGTAGCACATCATTCCATAGACAGTCTACAATGGGGATTCTGACACCAAGGAGAGCCTCTCTTCCTGCATACTTCTTTACTTCCTTTTCATACACATCAGGCATACTTTCCTTGAGACTATTCAAAGGATAAAGAATATCCCCCTTCATATTGTACGGCACCCGGTGATAAAGATAGTCCATAAGAAACATTTTCCTGAGTGTGACAAAATTAAAGCTTGAAGTCAACAAAAACCAGCTCATAGGAGCTGGTAAAAATTTTGCGCTGTTTTACTGTTTTTCGGAATCTCTTACTCCAACCTACCAAGAGGCGAAAAAGCTGGAACACTTGGTGCACGCTGGTTTTATTTGCCACCCCTATTTTCTTTGCAGGAGTATCTGGATCCGACTCGTGGTATCCTGAATACCTCCAAGTTGGCTTTCCAAATTAGCGATCTTTCTCTCAAGTTTCTCAAGCTTGGCACCGGAATTATAATACTCCATTGCACCAACAGGAACCCCACAAGACGAGCACTGAACAAACTGGAGCTTGTGAGCCGATCCAGAGGGCTCTTGCTCGACAAGCTGAAAGAGGTGACCGCCACACTTTACACATGTCGAAAGCATATGATGATACATTTCCCGTTTCCGGTAGAAGTTAGTCGCCTTAGGACGCACGACTATTGCCCATAGCTACCAACCAGTATCTACCGTCACGGAAGTCACGTCAACGCCTGTGGATATGTTGATAAAAACTTTTCGCCAGTACGCAGTACAATAGTGTCGTAGAGCACAAAGCTGCTAAGGGTTCACTCCGAAGCGGCTTTTACTTTTGAAGATCATTTAGAATTTCGACCTACAGAAACCCTATTTAGTTACCTCTTTCTTAGGTTTCACTTTCTTGTCTATCGTCCCCAAAGCCTTCATGCCTTTTTTTAATTCTTTTTTTACCTCAAGCAACCTCCTCTGGATTGGTAGATCTTCAGGGTATCTTCCGGTGTTATCTTTCACAAATTGCCTAACCTGCTGTGCAACGTTTAGATGAGTTTTTTCAGCATCATTCTGACCATGAATTCCATCTTTTTTTAACTTCTCTTCAGTTTGAGTGATCCTGAACAAATTAGCTGCCAGTTCAGTCCTGCCCATATAATCTTGGATCTCCACTTTTTTACCATCAGTAGGCAAACCCCTCCTCTTTTTTAAGCCCCAAATACCCGTATTATACAGCCCCAAGTATCCGGCATTTTGAAATTTCGCATAATCCACTACCCCAGCTTTTTTTGCGGCGCTAGATAATGATATGTTTCCCTTTTTTACTTCTTCTCGATAAAGTAAACGATCTACATCCTCAGCACCTTGGAGGTACACTTCGAACTTTCTTGTCTGTTCAACAAAGTAGGCTTGCGCGGCAGCAATCTCTCTTTTTTTAGGATCACCATTCATTGCTACTAAATAGCAAGCAAATCGAGTAAATTTAAAGTCAGGAAGCTCCTTTCCGTTTTCTTTTCTTTTTTCAGGTACTATGTGCTCATAGTGATTAATACCTAAAGACAAACAAGCCGAAGTAGCCCTATCAATAACTTTTTTAAAACTCACCATATTCTCATACCCAAACATGGCCATCAGTTCTGATGCCCACCAATAGGTAATGCCATTCTCGTGCTTAAAATCCTCAAAAGAGAGTGCATTTTTTACCCTTTCTGCCGGTGCATTATTCATGATATAAATTATAGTTTTTTACTCAGAAAAAAGCAAAGGAAAGGTCAGTTTCGGGTACAAAAAACCCGCCTTGTGAGCGGGTTCCGTGTCTTACACAACTACCAGAGGAAATTCCTTTATCCTGGGGTAGCGTGCGTAGAGCCTGATTAATACCTGATA
>CAZHDL010000068.1:0-5058 GCA_964531045.1 uncultured Bdellovibrionales bacterium
TATCTTGGCATCGAACAATGGCAATGTAGTTATAAATAGTGATGCTGAACAGATTATCATTGCAAATCGAGATAACGGAGAGATATCGTACATTTCTGGTTCGATCGAAAATCCTATTATCCGTGATCGTGCAGTTAAAGTTCTGGAGGGGGGATCGGAGGCATTCCGGCAGAGACAGCAGAAATATCGTCTTGGATAGAGGTGTTCAGCATCCAAAGAATCACTACCTTTAACAATATAGTAAAACCGCCATCACTGGCGGTTTTACTAAGTTTGCTTACTGGATATTCACGAGTGTTTTACAGCCCGTATCCATAGTGCCGGATATCTTCGCTTCCTGCTCTAGGAAATCACAAGCCGCTTTCTTGTCGAAGTTTTGCCAATTAATCTTTCCATAAGTTGGCTTATCGATAAAGTAGGTAAGAACAACATCATTTTTCTTATTCCCATAGCGATCCGTGGTTTCAGCATAGTACCAGACAATGACATCATAAGCCTGGATACTTGGAACATCGTATACGGATTGAAAAATGGATGTGGAAAGCTCTCCTGTATCTCGGAGAAGTGAGTTCTTACTGTAGAAGCTTTTCAGGTCTACTTTGACCGTCACCATTTTCGTATCTTTGGGACGATCAGCGTCAGTCTTTTGGATATCCATCCCTCGATAGGTCATATCTTTACCGCCGATGCTACTGACCATACCACTGAGCTTCTCTTCAAGAATCTGTTGATCGGTCTTGGGTGCAGGCGGTGTCTCCGGAGCTTTCTCTACTTCGGCCCGTGCATCGTTCTTCACTTCTTCGGCAGCGGGCTGTACTACCGTTACTTCACTTTTACTTTCTTCATCTGGGCCATCGAAGATATCTACTATCGCCGGAAAGAAGAGAATGATGGCTATAGTAATCACCCACCATTTCTTGTACCAGGGCTTCTTGGGGTTGTTTTGAGTCTGTCCCAAAGACTGAGTTTCTTGATTCATAGTGTTCGCGTAGGTTTCTTATCTCATTCTTCAGAATTAAAGACCAAGGAGCATCTTCTTCTTTTGATCGAACTCCTCCTGAGTAATAATCCCTTTGTCTTTCAGTTCGGCTAACTTTTCAAGATTGTTTAGATTGGTACTGCCTGTTCCTTCTGAGCTACTAATCTTTTCTTCTATCAGCTGCCTCGCCTCTTCAAAGTCCTTATTCTTATTGAAATGGAAATTGATACTATTTTCATCTGTTGTGGATTGAAACAATCCGCCCTTTGATTCAGAGCCACCCTTGAGAGTTAACTGTAGGTAACCCGCAGTCATTCCTGCTTTTTTCAATTGCACGGCAACGATACTGCGGTAGGGAATGGTTTTATCTCCCCGCAGCATACCGCCTCCAAGTAGGACGCCTTTGAGTCCACGTTTTATTACAACCCCTGTATCTGTGAGGATGAGTGTCCCGTTGTAGCCCTTGAATTCTTTGTCGTTAATCATAGGTTTCGCGTAGGTTTTTTGATTAAGATCCGATTGAGATTTTTAAGATACAAAAATGGTCCTCCGACCAAAGCAGACAATTCCTTTCGAAACTGCCCGATAACTCTTTCGAGCTATCGACCTACGCGAATAAGTGCCGGTCGGAAGACCGTTTTTATTCGCGTAGGTTCTATTATTGAGCCATGCCTCTACCTTTTAAGGGTAGAAGTTTAGGCAACATTGTACGGCTATTATAGCTTTTTAAGGGACAAAAATCAATCCTCAATTCTAGGGTGGTTTCATGGCTTTTCTTGGTCAATAGTAACGATGTGCTTCCTTATTTTGATCTGGGACTTAAAGCATCCCATTAACTCTCGTTTCTCTTCATTCGTTCCATCTCGGAGGATGTACTTTGCATAGGTACGCAGATCAAGGGCCTCATGATCTTTGATTTGATTTCTAATCCCGAGAACGCCACGGTTGAACTTGTTATACCTTTTCAATTCTTCCTCGAACTTGTGTTGCACCCCAGTCTGATTAAGATCGATTTGATCCATGATCTTTATGAGCTGTTCAGTTAACTCTTCTTCCCTGAGGTACGGATTTTTGCAGTGGCGATCCTTTGATCGTCCACAGCCATAGTAAATGTACTTCACAACTGAACCATCTTTGAGTTGCTTGTACTTCTCTTCAGCAGAGATGCCTGATCCACACAATCCGCATAGCATAAGTTTGGTAAAGGCAAACTCTCTACTTTGGCGGACGATCTTGTCGCGTTTTAACTGCTCCTGAGCTTTATCAAAAAGCTCTTTGCTGATGATTGGCTCGTGCTTTCCCTGATACCAGTTACCGGAACCCCTCGGATACTCGAAGGGGCCGTAGTAGATGGGGTTTTGAAGAATGCGGAAGAGATTGCCGAGAGCCACATGATGATTTCCTGTGCTTTTGAAGTTGAGCTCAAACTTGAGCCAGTGGTAGATCTTTCGACCGGACCACTTTTCGTACGCCATCTTCTCGAACATTTTTTTCACTACAGGAGCGCGTTCGGGATCAACAATGATCTGACACTTCTTCTCGATGTGTTTTTGATTCAGATAGCCGAGGGGTGCGACTCCGGGCCAGAGCCCCATCTCGACCCTTGTCCTGAGTCCACGTTTTACATTTATCCCCCGGTTGTCATTCTCGAGCTTGGCCTGCGAGCCAAGAATCATCAGGAGAAACTTCTCATTGGGATTGTTTGTGAATACCTGGCTGAAGGTCCTGATCTCAGCAAGCTTTCCGGCATCCATCAGATCGACAATTTTCCCAAGGTCACCAGCGTTACGCGAGATGCGATCTGGGGCCCAGGTGAGGATGCCGTTGAACTTTCCTTCCCGAAGTTCATCGACGATTTCGTTGAAGACGGGTCGTTGCCCAGTTTCTTTAGCTGAGTGAGATTCGCGCTTCATCGTGATGACCTCAAGCCCTTCACGGTCAGCCAGCTGAAGCATTTCTTTAATCTGTGAGTCGATAGAGAGAACCTGGCGTTCCTCTGACTCGCTGCTTTTTCTGGCGTACAGGCAGTACTTCACTTTTACCGGGATTTGTTGTCTGGTAGTATTGCCCTGAATTTGCATGGTATCCATACATACATCAATGACGCGTACTCCTAAACAAGTCCAGACCTCTCAAAAAGCCCTTAAAACCTTCCTAAGTTGTCCCTAACAAGCTTCTTAGAACTGCTTGTAGAGCAGACTCTCAGAGCGTTTGATACGTTGATTGAGTCGGGCGAATTCTTCAAGAGTTTCTGACATAGAGCGTCCATTTTTCTGTACGCAGTAATCAATAAGCATCGTAAATGCATCCGCCAAATCGTCATGTTTTTCTGCCTTAAACCCCACTAGTTGCCGGATGAGGATATCTGCTCCATTTCTCGGGAAAAGCACCACACCGTTTTTTAGCTGAGGCGTGATGAGAGAAAGGCGGACCCGTTTGTCGCTGCTGTGCTGTACGCCCTTGACCGGATAGCCTTCTTTCTCCAGTGTTTGGAGCATCACTTTCTGATAGCCATTAATCTCGACCAAAAACGTGATCCGCTTGTTATGTTCCAGATACAGACCCTTGATAACTTCCAGTTGCTGAGGAAAGTTGATCCGCTGATTGATCGGATGCGGCAGGATGTAGATTCGCATCTTCTTGTCGTAACCAAAGACTCGAGCGACCGGTATGGCCGTGTAGTCTGCGCTCGTACTTTCGGAGATGGCGAGATCGATGGCCGCTATCGTATAGCGATAGGAAAGATCGTCTATGCTCGGCATCTCATCGTAGTAGGTAATCCATTCAGCAAGAACCACCTGATCGTCTTCGGGAATAATGAGAAGCAGGTACTCGCGCATCCAAGCATTGCGGCTGCCGATCTTTTTCTTCTCGGTTTGGATCGAGACGGCATCAGGGAATTTACCGGGCCAGAGGGAAACACCGGAATCATCCAGTAGCGGATACTCTCGGAAGAGCCCAGTGAGTTCTCCAGCTTCGATGCTTTTCTTGAGACGCACGATGAGCGAATCTTCATGGAGGAGGTTACCGACGACTATCACCCGCGTATCGAGATCGCCTGAAGGCAGGACTTCACCCGTAAACCAGCGAAAGGTCTTGTCTCTGCTTTCTAGCGTCTTTACCGAAGCTAAGTCTTCCACGTCATCGCAGACGATGAGATCGGGACGATGCGCACCATACCGGGTACCACGGATACTCTGCTCGGTGGAAGCCGCAGCAATCTTGGCTTCGAAGTTCAAGAGGACCAAAGAAAAGGAACCCCACTCAGCGCTCTCTTCCTGAAAAGGTCCAAGATCATTCCGAAGTAAAGGATTTCTCTCGAGCTCAGCCTTGATGTTCTGAAGATGCTGACGAGCTTGCCACTGGGTTTGTCCGGCGATGACCACATACTTTTTCTGCTGCTTACCCAGGATTGACCAGAGGACATAGGCCATGGTGACAATGGTGGATTTTCCTGAACCGCGAAAGGCAACGAAGACGAGGGTCTGATGAGCTTCATCTTCAAGCAGATTGAACATTTCCTTTTGAAAGGGAGCAGTCGCATACTTCACATAGTGCGAGAAGTAGATATAGAAGAACATGTAGAAGCTCTCCTGAGAAAGTTTTCGCCGTACCTTGCGGTTACGGATAATCTCTTCTAAGGTTCTTGGTTTAGTCCTCATAGCTCTGGGGTTAAGCCAGCGAGCTTCAGCGCCTCACTGACCATGATCCGTTCCTCTGGAGAGAGTTCCTCGATCATTTCTATCCGTCCGCCGATTTCGACCTTGGTCTTGAAGTCTGGATGGTGGTTCGAGAGCCAGAACTTAATCGCACCCAAGTTCTTGTCTTTGATCGCTGAAATGAGCTGAGAAATTGCCATGTCATTGATGAGTTCTTTCCCTGCCTTGAGTGCTTCATTGGAGCCCTTCTCAAAAGCAGGATCTTTCTCTCTCCACCGATAGAAGGTGGCTTTGCTCACACCGGAACGCTCGCAAGCAACATGAACCACTGGCGTCTTCTGCAGCGCTTCCAGAATATCTTTCTTTTGCTTTTCCATGCGCCGATCAATCGACGCTTGTTGTTTAGCGTACATAGAGCTT
>CAZHDL010000069.1:0-5043 GCA_964531045.1 uncultured Bdellovibrionales bacterium
GCCCAGTGTGAGTGTCCAGACATATTCTTGAAGAAATTTCCAACGACCAATTTTCAATTTCCAATCAAATCTCAATTTTTTATGAGCAAACCAAAAGGGTGCTTGAAAAATGAGACACTGAAAATTGAATGTACATTGATGCTTGAAAATTGATAATTTTTTAAATCGCCTTATTCTAACTGAATTTGGCAGAAAAGGGAAGTCCCTCTAAAAATGCTATTTGTTGGCTGTTATTTGCCCAGGGCGGTAGCGATACTTTCCATATCGTTTCGAGAAGATTCTCGCGACAGACGCATAACCTCATCTTTAACAGCAAAGGGGTCGGCTACTTGGCGAAAGACAAAGCGCTCTTCTTCGGCGGCGGTTTGGACATAGACATCACCAAAGTTGAGCATAGTGGGGACAAGGCCACTTACAGAACTGGTGACATCTTGGATGCGAGAAAAACGGAGTTCACTAATATGCCGAGTAAAGAGTCCCTTTTGTTCGATGTTGACGATGCGCTCATTGGTGATAATCCACACATCAAAGTAATAGTCGATCCAGACCAAGAAACCAAAGAGCCACAGAAAGAGGAGGAGTGTATTCTGAGCAAAAGAGAAGAAAAAAAGATTCTGCCCTGTGGCTGCCTCCGGAAAAAGAGTGGGAAGAAAAGAGATACTACCAAGAAGAACAACAGATAGTATGACAATAGAGCCGAGGTGAACCAGAATATTGAACCAGTGACGATGGATAACCATGAGAATCTGCTCGTTCTCATGTTGACCCTGAAAGTGGAAACGACCAAAAGTATGCTGAGACATAGTGTTAGAGGGGGAGTGAAGAAAGAAGTTCGTTGAGTGGGAGAGAAAAAAAGAGCATGGCATTACTGAAGAGCAGAATGGTAAACACAACCAGAAAAAAACTCGTACTCAAGACGGCCGTCTTGCGATTGAGTGTGTAGCGGAGCAGATGGAACACGATGAAAAGCGCAACAATGATGTAGATGAAAAAAAGAATCGTGTAGAGAAGTCCAAAGATGAGCAGCATGATTTTTGTATTGTCGTTTGCTTCACTATTCTAACATTGGCTCTGTAAGTCTACAACAACTTGTCTTGGTGGTCGCGGGGCATTTTCATCCCGAGGTGGGTGAAGCCGGCTTCGGTGACGACACGGCCACGGGGGGTACGCGCAAGAAAGCCGAGCTGGATGAGGTAGGGTTCGTAAACATCTTCGATGGTCTGGATTTCTTCACCGGTGACGGCAGCCAGCGCCTGGATACCAGCGGGACCACCTTTGAATTTGGTGATGAGGGTATGGAGGATATGACGATCCGTCGGCTCGAGACCGAGGTGATCAATCTCGTAGAGGTCGAGGGCTTCCCGGGCGAGTGCGCCAGAGATGGTCTCTTCGTTTTTGACTTCGGCATAGTCGCGCACGCGCTTCAGGATACGGTTGGCCACACGGGGCGTCTGACGACTACTTCTTGCGATTTCACCCGCACCGGTTTCATCGAGTCCCATACCCAAGATACTAGAGGATCGTTTCACAATTTTTTCAATATCCTCTGGTGTGTAGAATTCGAGGCGATGTGTGGAACCAAAGCGATTGCGGAGCGGATTGGAGAGTGAGCCGAGACGAGTGGTAGCACCGATGAGGGTGAAACGGGGGAGATCGAGCTGGATAGTACGAGCAGCCGGGCCTTTGCCGATAATGATGTCGAGCTTGTAGTCTTCCATGGCCGGATAGAGCACTTCCTCAATCATTTTGTTTAAGCGGTGGATTTCATCGATGAAAAGAACGTCACCTGGTTCCAGGTTGGTGAGAATAGAGCCGAGATCGCCGACCTTTTCAATAGCTGGACCGGACGTGACTTTGATACCGACACCCATTTCACGAGCGATGATATGGGCGAGGGTGGTTTTACCCAGTCCGGCCGGACCATAGAGGAGGACGTGGTCAATATTTTCGGTGCGCTTCTTGGCGGCTTGGATAAAAATATCGAGATGTTTCTTAATCTTGTCTTGGCCAATGTATTCGTCGAAGTGTTGTGGACGGAGGGTATTGTCGAGGTTTTGATCCTCCGCGACCTTTTCTGGCTCAAGAGGGGAGGTAGTTTCTGAATGGATCATAGAAAAATACGAAAAAATGCTTTAATAAAGGAAAAAATGATTGTTTACTCCTCTTTCATCATAGCACTTCTTGACAAAAAAACAAAGGTATGCTACTATCAGGGGTCGCTTAACAAAGAAGAACGCCTATTTTCAATAGGTATGCCAAAAGTTTGCCTTCGGCACATTTTTTGGACTGCTTCACATGTAGACAATTGGGGATTTCTATCTTTTATCCTCAATCACGGGAACTGTCGCCAAGATCCGGGTAGGGTGGTTTCGGCTGCGCTATACCTCGACGCTTTTCCTTTCCTCTCGCTCCTATGCCTGAGGATTTGTCTACAGCTGAAGCAGAAAAAAATCCTCCACCGGGAGGATTTTTTTGTTGGTACGTTATTTGCCACGACCATCACTTTTTTCCAGTGTCTCCTTTATGCCGACATCGGAGAGAATATCATCGTAGAGGTTCTGGAGTGATTCTTCTTTCCCGGCGCTGTTCCACACTTCATTCATAGTGGTGAGGCCATCGATGACCTTCAAGATACCGTCCTGACTCATGGTGAGCATACCGTCTTCAATGGCAGCTCTGCGAATCTCGCCTTCGGTGCCGCCTGAAATAATGAGCTCGGACATTTTTTCATTAACAGGGAAGACCTCAAAGATGCCCTTACGTCCATGGTAGCCGGTAAAATTGCACGCACTGCAGCCGATGGGTTTGTAGAGAGTAGGAATATCTTCCGGAATGGTGACCTCGGCCTTCGGAGAAACAAAGGCGAGGATCTTTTTGATAGCCGTGACGGTTTTTTGAGCGGGAACATAGGGAGCCTTGCACTGGGTGCAGAGCATACGGACGAGACGTTGGGCAATGAAGATGGTGACTCCGGTTGCGATAGAAGAGGGCTTGGAGCCGAGCTCGATGAGTCGAGCAATGGAGGCAGTGGCACTATTGGTATGGAGTGTCGAAAAGACCAGGTGTCCGGTGAGCGCCGCATTGATAGCAATATCGGCGGTCTCTTCATCGCGAATTTCTCCGACCAGGATGATATCGGGATCCTGACGGACGATGGCGCGCAGCCCTTGGGCAAAGGTGTATTCGTTGTTCTTTGAAACTTCGGTTTGCACGATACCGGGAAGAATGTATTCGATCGGATCTTCGATGGTGATAATCTTGAGTGATTGGTTGTTAACGCTGTTTAAGAGACTGTAGAGCGTCGTGGTTTTTCCGGAGCCGGTCGGTCCAGTGTTTAAGATCATACCAAATGGCTTTTCCACCTGTCGCTTTACTTCGTCGTAGGCTCGGCCACGGAGGCCGAGTTGTTCTACCGGGACAAAGGCCTCTTCACCGGTCAAGAGGCGCATGCTGATACTTTCGCCATGGTTGCCCGGGATGGTGTTGACGCGAATATCGACTCGCTTTCCTTCGATTTCGGAGGAGAAGTGACCGTCTTGGGAACGATCACGGACGTTGAGTTTCATTTTTGAAATCATCTTGACGCGTGAAAGGGCTAGTTGAAACACGGATTTTTGAATGAGACCAATTTCTTGCAAAACACCGTCAATGCGATAGCGCAGGCGGACAGAATCTTCAAACGGTTCAAAATGAATGTCGCTTGAGTGGAGTTTGTAGGCACCAGCCAGAATAATTTCAAGAATGCGTGAGGTAGGAATCTTGCCGGCATTATTCTTCATTTCGAGGAGTGCGCCAAAGTCAGATTCGAATTTTTCGAGGTCAGCTCCCTTGAGATTAACGTGCATGAAGTCGAGGCTTTCAATCAGGGGCTTTTTATCATAGGCCTTCCATGCCCAGCGTAGGGATGGTTCAGAAACAAGAAAAAAATCAGCTACCAGAGAGCGGCTAGTGGCAAAATCAGTGAGAAACTGGATAGCTTCAGCATTATCTGGTCGTAGAATAGCTATTCGGAGTTTCAGTCCTTCGCGTTGGAAAATGGCGGCTTCATATTTTTCAGCATCGGCCTGGGGCAGGAGGAAGACACTTTCTGTGTCGACTGGAAAAATGCCAAGGTCGAGATAACGTAGACCATGCTTTTGGGCAAGCAGTGAGGTATGTTCTTCGATGGATTGTGCGCGCATTCGTTCGAGCAGCTCCTCGGTTTGTTCCTGTTTGATATTGATGGGCTGTGAGCTTGAAGACATAGACGTGCGTTTAGAAGTAAGAGGGTATTCTTTCTTGTATTCTACCGCATTTCATTGTTTGCAAGCAAAAAGCCACACCCGGAGCTGTGGCTTTTAATTGTGGCTCTGGAGGTGTCAGCACCAGTGGCTATGATTGCTATTTCGTAGGAGCGAGGAGCCCCTCCATTTTTTCCAAGGTGAGTCGTTCGGCCTCATCAAGACTGTTGACTGACAGAGCGAACTCAAGCGTATCACCATGAAGGGTACCTTCTTTGAAGCGCTCAGCCAAGAGACCGAGACTTTCGGCACTGCTTGATTTGATCAGCCCACGAATCTGAGAGGCACTTTCTGGATAGAGAATGAGAAAGAAATTCCCAGAAGAATAGTTGCCACGGATTTTTTCGAGAACGCGTGGCAGATCGGCAGCCGAAGCGCGGGACTGGACCAGATCTTCTACAGAGACGAGTGCCCAGATGAGCTTCAGTTGTTCGTTCCATTTGACCTGCGCCATGACACGCCCCCAGAGCTTCAAGAGGTGGAGTGGCTGTGTCTTGTAGAGCGAACGGATGATTTTTTGCTGATCAGCGCCGCGATCCATGAGGCGAGAAGCAATCTGGAGGGCCTTGGGCGTGGTGTTCTTTTTCTGGAAACTTTCCGTGGCACTCACGATGCCCGCAAGGAGACTCTCGGTCACGGTAGGAATGAGCTCGCCCATCGTCCCTCGCTCGAGAATTTCCGTCACGATTTCGGCCGTGGAAGAGGCAGTGATATCGACGAGGTTCACTTGGCCAAAGAGCTCATTGTCAGAATGGTTGTCGAT
>CAZHDL010000070.1:0-4925 GCA_964531045.1 uncultured Bdellovibrionales bacterium
CAAGCGATGTGACGGTGACACTGACTGCTACCGATGAGGGGAGCGGGGTGGAACAGACGGGGTACTCGCTAGACGGTACTACGTGGCATATCTATGGTGGACCTATCACTCTCTTGACTGAGGGTGCGACGACACTCAGCTACTTTTCTACTGACCAGGCTGGTAACCAAGAAGAGACGAAAACAGAGACAATACGGATAGACAAAACCGCTCCGGAGGTCAAAATCACTTTCAATCCAGCGACCCAAAAGCTTGATATCATTGGTACCGACAATCTCGGTGGCACAGTCACGGTCGTGATTGTCGAGCAAAAGAAGGATATGGTTGCGACCAATACCAAACTCAAGAAGATTAAGCCTTGGTTTGAGCGCTGGCTCAAGCGCCACACAAAGAACTTGCCCGATATGCTGGCCGCGCTCACCGATGAAGCGGGACATACGACGAGTATTAGTTTCGAGAAAACCAAAGATCGACGGGGATATGTCTTTGTCAGAGTTCGCTCTCTCGGCTATGATGACAGTGATGGGTTTCTCACTGATGCGCTGGCTCAGTACCAGTGGCAGGTAGATAGGAGTGCCAAGTATCGGAAACTGGCGAGCTCTCTCAAGGTTGGTGACGTTCGTCTTGAGGCGCGCTACATGTCTCGGACCGATGAGACCTGGATCATGGAGCGACCCCAAGACTTGGGTGATGACGAAAGGGACGATGAGAGTGAGCGACCAGTCAAGAAAAAACTACCGGGTATGGTAGTGCCGTATACGCAAACAACAAAGGGGATAGTCGAGGTAAAGTATTAATATAAATATATGACGAAGAAAAGCGTATTGATTTTGTCAGGGATAGTATCAATTCTATTGATTACTCTAGATAGAGTGGGTACATTTCGTTTATGTGGTGCGAACACATATGGTAGTTGCATGGATGTTGTCTATAATGTGATTATCTTTTTCCTTCCTGTTCTCCCTCTTTTCCTCTTTTCTCTCATCACGTACAAAATGCCAGAAGGGGTATTTCAGGCTTGGTGGCGGTTCGCCCGTGTCTTTGTTCCGCTGGCGATGTTCCTCATCCTCATTACTCCAGCCTATACTCACAACTGGATGTTTCCTGTTACCAAGGGTACAGTCGCTGTCGCTCTCTCAGGATTTTTTGTTCTCGCTTCCCTTGTCCGCATCATCTTCACTTACCGTCGATTGAAAAAGTAGTTTTGGTATATGACTCGCATTAAGGACACCCCGAAAGTTGATATGCCTCGGGAAAAGCTCGAGAAATATGGTCCGGAAAAATTGACGGACAGTGAGCTTTTGGCACTTCTCCTCGGATCGGGTATCAAGGGACTGAATGTCTTGCAATTGGCAAAGAGAATTCTCAAGCTCCTTGAAAAGGTTGGCGTGGATAAAGTGACATTTGAGATGTTGTTTGAAGAGAAGGGGCTAGGCAAGGCTAAGGCGTCACAAATCATCGCAGTGCTCGCACTTGGGAAAAGATTGATGAATAAGGAAAGGCCGGAGATTTTGACGCCTCAAGATGTTTGGAAGCTCTGTGCTGATTTCCGTGATTCCAAACGTGAGCACTTTGCAGCCTTTTATCTTGATACGCAGGGGAGGGTTATCGAACGACAAATCATTTCCATCGGCACGCTCGATACTAGTTTGGTCCATCCGCGCGAAGTATTCGAACCTGCGGTTTCTCTCCGCGCTGCAAGTATCGTCGTCGCCCACAACCACCCGTCAGGAGATTTAAAGCCATCAGATGAGGACGTGGAAATAACGCAACAATTGCGGCATGCGGGGAAGATTCTTGGAATACAGCTGATTAATCATATTGTGTTAGCAAGTGGAAACTGGAAAGTAATCACTATAGAATGACGCTATGTCTCGACAGTATAAAACGAAAGACCAGGTAGTAAACGAGGCTCAGAAAATTCTAGGTAAATCCCTACGTGACATAATGGTTGCAGATGATATTCATGCTGTAACAAAAAAACTTGAGGTATATGGCGCAAAACGAAAGGGTTATCTAGGAGAACTTGTAGAAGAATTTGTCTTCGGATTAAATCGGAACAACAAATCGGAGGCAGACTTTGGGATTGTTGGTATTGAGCTTAAAACAAATCCTTTGAAGAAGCATGCGACGAAGAAGTATGTTTCGAAAGAGAGGATGGTTTTTTCCATGATTGATTATCAGAAGGTGATAGATGAAAAATGGGAAACGAGCTCTTTTTTGAGAAAGAATTCACAGCTGCTTATTATGTTTTATTTGTGGATTAAGGAGCAGAGCGTGTTAGACTATCAGTTTAAGTTTGTTCATTTTCTTGATCTACTTAAGGATATTTCGGACGAAGACATCCTGCAGATTAGAAAAGATTGGGAATATATTGTAGCCAAGATTAGACGTAATGAAGCCCATCTATTATCTGAGGGAGATACGTACTATCTAGGGGCGTGTACGAAGTCAGCAAATAGTCATGTTGTTCGTGCAAAGACTATTGCGAAACCTCGAGCATTTTCTTTTAAACAGCAGTACCTGAACTATCTCATTCAAAGAAGGCTGTTAGGTAAAGATGTGGATACTGAGTCAATCTTTAAAAAAGTCAGAAGAATTGAGAGTGTTGATGATGCCTTCAAAGAAAAACTTTCCCCATATGTAGGTATGACTGATAGTGAGATACGTAAAAGATTAAATTGGATTGATAAAACAAAGGCCAAGAATTATAAACGACTCCTAGTAAATAGAATGCTAGGAGTAACTTCCAGCAGAATTGTTGAGCTTGAAAAGGCCAATATTACGCTTAAAGTAATCACGCTTGAGCACACTGGAGCATTAAAGGAGTCGATGTCTTTTCCAGCATTTGACTATAAGGATTTAGTTCATCAAATCTGGCAAGACGATGAGAACGAAGAAATGGCGGATTTCCATCTATTACTCGAGACACAGAAGTTTTTCTTTGTGATTTTTCAAAAGGTGAAGGGGAGTAATGCTATCGTATTTAGAAAAGTCATGTTTTGGAATTTTCCGATGAGTGATATTGCTGAGGCAAGACGGGTTTGGGACAAGACCATAGAATGTATTCGTGAGAGTAGATACAATGATTTACCCAAGATAAGCGAGAGTCCAGTCGCCCATGTTCGACCCCATGGGAAAAATTCAAACGATACACTTGTGACTCCGCAGGGCACAATGGAGATGAAACGGTGCTTTTGGTTGAATGCTAAATATATTCAAAAGGCAATAGAAAATGCCGATCTTAAGCCATAGTTGATCAATTCTGAGTATTCTGTTACTATTGTATCTGTGCTAATTGATGCCTGATTGCTTGCTATGAAGAAAATAAGAATTGTAGAATTATTTGCTGGTGTTGGTGGTTTTCGGCTTGGTCTCGAAGCAGCGAGCAGCAAGGACTGCAAATATGAAGTGGTGTGGAGCAGTCAATGGGAGCCCGGTGCCAAGACTCAGCATGCTTCGGAGATTTACGTTCATCAGTTCGGAAGTGAAAATCACTCTTGTGAAGAAATACAAAAAGTTGTTGAAGAAAGATTCGATGAAATCGTTGACCACGATCTGCTTGTAGGGGGGTTTCCTTGCCAGGACTATTCTGTTGCTCGGACGCTCAGTCATGCAGAGGGCTTGGCTGGGAAAAAGGGAGTGCTCTGGTGGTCCATATTCAACATACTTAAGAAAAAAGGAAAGAAATCCCCAAAATTTATCATGCTTGAAAATGTTGATCGTTTGCTCAAGTCTCCTGCTTCACAGCGTGGGCGAGATTTTGCAGTGATGCTTGCTTCGCTTGATGACTTAGGATATGTAGTTGAATGGCGAGTTATTAACGCGGCAGACTACGGATTCCCACAACGTCGTCGTCGAACGTTTATTCTTGGTTATAAAAAAGGCTCTGATTTATATAAGAAGTTAAAGGCGAGTGACCGGAATTTGTGGATTCACTCTGAAGGCGTTATTGCCAAGGCTTTTCCTGTAGAGAAAGAGAAGTCTACACTTTATGAGTTTGATTTGGTTGGTGATTTGGCAGAAGTGACAAAAAACTTTTCTATTGATAAGCCAGCGAAGAGCCCTTTCGAGAATTCCGGTATAATGGTTGGAAGAAAGATATACACGACGAAAGTCATTGCAAAGACAAAACCTTCATTGAAATCAACTCTTCTCAAAGACGTTATCATTCATGATGAGAAAAAGATTCCGGAAATTTACTTTATTGGAGAAGATGAAAAGAAAAAGTGGGAGTATTTGAAAGGCGGAAAGAAAGAAGAGCGCCAGACAAAATCTGGCCATATCTACTACTATTCCGAAGGTCCGATGGTGTTTCCTGATTCACTTGATAAGCCATCACGTACTATTGTGACAGGGGAGGGGGGTAAGTCGGCTTCGAGATTTAAGCATGTCATCAAAACAAAGTCTGGACGTTTGCGTCGTCTTATGCCGATTGAACTTGAGCGTTTGAATATGTTCCCAGATGACCATACTAAGATTATGTTTGGGGGTAAAGAAACACCGGACATGCGTCGCGCGTTCATAATGGGCAATGCCTTGGTCGTGGGCGTTATTCGTGAGCTAGGAAAATCACTTCGGAAATTTGCTGAGGATGAGTAGAGGTTCTAATGCTTAATAAAAAGAGAGGAAACCTTATCGGTTCCCTCTCTTTAGATTTTTATTTTCATTTGTTTTTTTATCACGTTTACCTTGTGTGATCTTCGTAACCTGCCCCAGCAGCATTGTTGCGAGTCCATGCAATGGAGTTCTCTGCTCCTTGTTTGGATTCGTACGACTCACTGCTTTTGGCGATAATTCTGCCATTTTCATCAGACTTGAGCGTCCAATAGAAATCGCCAGAGATATCTTTCCACATGTGATACGTAGCCATAGTCTTTTCTTGTTGTTTTGATTAGCCAGGCTCGACGTCGGGAGGGGATTCC
>CAZHDL010000071.1:0-4311 GCA_964531045.1 uncultured Bdellovibrionales bacterium
CTCACCCTTTGAGTCACTCAGGGTGGGAGAGTTTCTTAAGAAAGCCTCCCAAAACCTGATCTGATCGACGATTTCGTCAGACGTGAGGTTGCGGGTGAAACCCATAGTACCGGTAGCACAGAACGTGCAGGCCATGGCGCAACCTACCTGAGATGACACACAGACGGTCCAGGCACCACGGGCGTTTTTCATAAGTACCGTCTCCACGCGCTTCCCGCCTTGAACCTCCACCACTCCTTTGTACGTGTCTTTTTTTGCACTCTCAAGTACCTGGACTTCCTGAACAGCAAACCAGGGTAGCTCCCTCACAAGCGTCTCCCGCATGAGAAGCGGCAGATTCGAAACATCTGAAAAACTCTGGAATAGAGGCGAAAAGAGTGCCTCTTCCATTTGCTTGAGACGAAATTTCGGCGCCCCGGGAAAGAGCCGCCCAAAATGTTCGGCCCGAGTATTCACACGTTCTTTTTCTTCAGTCTGAGCAATCATACACATTCAAAAACAAAGAGTGTCGATTGGTGACACAAAAAACTCAATCTGACTATTCTACACTGAAAAGCCTTCCCTGTAAATAGCCCTTATTTCGCGGAAGCGCCCGAAAAAATATTTCGGGAAAGAACCGGGTTCGTCTCATGCAAACGAGCCCGTTCGTTTAAGTTGGCGACGCTCTCTTCAAAAGCTCGCTCCTTGAACTGAGTTTCCTTAAAGTGCTGCTCGATATAGGTCTTTTTTTGGTCTTCTGTCCACTGATATCGATACAGATTTTTATGCCAAAAAAACCCACCCAGACAGAGCACAGCCAAAAAACCACAGAAGAACATTCCTTTATAGTGCCGATACCAGAAGAACATTCCTTGTTTCCAAGAAAAATTTTTCCTTATTTTTTGTACAAATCGAAGCGTTCCCATATGCTTATTCTTTACTCACATATATCACGGTATCAAAGGTGGCCTCCAGCGATCCTTCCGGTGCCTTTTGTTCCGGCTCCACAATCGGAATCACCGGTTCGGTCGGAGATGTCCCTTGAGACAAAATCAAAAACGGATTTCTTCCCGGATTATCAGGCTTCTCCGCTATTTCCGTCACCTCCCGAGTACGAATACTGAGCCCGATGACATCAAGTCCCAAAGGGAGCGTCTCCATCTTGTGCAAAAAAGAAACAATATTCTGATATTCTCCCTCCACTATGACACTGACATGGAGATAGCGATCGTAGGGAATTGATTCGAGCATGGTAAGCGGTGCTTTCTTCTTGATGGTCTCTTCCTCAGCATCGGCTTCGGCTGTTTTCTTAGCCGGACGAACAGCTTTCTTCTCCTGGATAGCATCCTTGTCCTTTGCTTCGATACTGATACGAGTATTCGTTTGTTTGGCCAATGACTCCAATGTCTTCACAAAATCAACGATACGATTTTCAGAAAGAAGAATATCAAGCGTCTTGTCGTGCTCCACAATCTCCTCAAACTGACTCTGCAAATCGGGTAATTTTCCGATTTGGCGTTCCCGATTCTCTCGAGAAGCGTGGTACTCCTGTATACCAATCGCCTTTTCTTCAATAAACGTATGAAACGGGGCGATACCCAACCAACCGATGAGACCAATACCCAAAAAGAGCACTATCATCACGATGAGCGGCAGTGACTGGCGATGTTGTCTAAAGTGTATGTTCATAGCGACTGCTTATTTCTCAAACACTGTGGCTGCACCGAAAAATCCAACTGAAAATCAATGTCTTCCTGTGAAAAAAGATTCGAAACCGGGACATTAACATCGGTGATACAGACTTCCGCTTCTTTCAGCTGCTTATCAAACAAGAGCAGATCCTCACGCTTGGCTGCTCGTCCAGAGAGCGACACCTTGTACTCCTCGGTTTTCATTTGATTGACTGTAATCCCAGCTGGTGTAAGCGTATCAAGCAGACTGAATATCCGAGAGAAATACAAATGAGACCTATCTATTTTCCCGACAACATCCACTTGAACGTTTGTTTCCTGAAACTTCCGCTCGTATTCATTGAGGCGCCGCTCCTCAGAACGAGCCGATAAAGCAGCGTTTTGACCGATTGATCCCAAACTCTTCAGCTGAAAATCCAAAACAACAAAGGCGCTGACCAGTATGGAAAGGTAAAAAACTTCCAACACAAACACGAGAAACAGCTGCCACAAAAGAAAGCGGGAGCGTAAACGATTCTGAATGGCATCTTTCTTCCCTTCAGGAAGAAGATTAAGCAAAGTCTTCATATTCATCCAAACCTCTTAATGCAAGTCCAATAGCGGTTGAATACTGCACCGAGCGCCGTCGATCGATGAGCGGAATCTCTCGTCCCAAACGCACGTTGACCCAAGGATTTCCCGACTCAACCGGCCGCCCCAAACGTTTTGTCATATACGGTAAAAAACCATTCATATTTGATCCACCTCCACACAAAACAATAGAATCAATCGTCGTGGAGTAACGCAAACTGTTGAGATAAAAATCAATCGAACGCTCAATCTCTACCGCCATGCTTTCGAGCACAGGTTCAGCGGCCTTTAGTATCGGACTCTTCATGGCAAGCGACCCCAGACCATGCTTGATTTTCATCGCCTCAGCTTCTTCAAAAGAAACTTTGAGTCCCTTGGAAATCGACTCCGTCACCATCTGAGACGAGAGTGGCACACTTGAAGTGAAACAAGGCGTACTCCCGATAGCAATGAGAAAACTTGTGCGTCTGTCACCGATATCCACAATCAGGGTGGTGTTTTTTTCGTTCTTCTCCGCCAAAAGACTGCGTGCCTGCGCGATAGACTCCGTTTCAAGTCCGATCACCTCAAGCCCGGCACTCTCGAGCACCTCCGTAAACTGATCGACGACACTGCGTGCCACTGCCACAACCAAGATGCTCATTTTTCCTTTCTCTTGAGCGATGTTGAGATCGAGTACCTGCCAGTCGTAGTACACCTGATCAAGCGTAAGCGGTATATTGGCCTCAATCTCCCACTTGATCGCCTCTTCCACTTCTTCCTCCTCCATTTTTGGCAAAGCAATAATCCGTAGGAACGCCTTTGTTTCAGGCAAGGAACAAATCACTTTCTCAGTCCGAATCTTCTTTGGGCCGGCTTTTTCCATCAGATTATGAATAGCTTCTTTGACCGCTTCCGGATTCATGATCTCCCCATCAACGACATTCCCCAAAGCGAGTGGCACCGAACCAAAACTGGCGATGGAATCATGATTGCCGGAACGATCAAGCCAAACAGCCTTGATGGAGAGATCACTCAAATCAAGTCCAAAGGAACTCGGAAACAAATCGAATATTTTTCGGCGCAGAATATTCATTGATTTTTCTTTTTCTTTTCTTTCATCATATCACATTTCTTGAGCAACGCTGAGTGAGGTCGTTATTTTTCCTCCCACAAATCCATCTCATACTGGGTACCCGTCGGAAAATATGGCGGTGGATAGTACAATAGATTATTATCATAGTACAAATTACGCACCGCATAGCCGGTTCCATCAGTCCACGCGAATCCATAACGTTGGTTGGTAGCAATGGCACCATTGATGGTTATCGTCGCCTTATGATCTCCGCCATACCCCTTCTCCACATAATGTTCCCGCCCTACCCGACCCTGCTGCGCCAAAAGCGCCGCATCAATACGCAAATCATTTTCGCTTTCATAAGCAATCTCAATACTATTCTGACCGATGATTCCGATAATATCTTGCCCATCATTATTGGTATACCGAATATCGTTTGCAATATACACTGAGGGCGCCGCTCCGCCAATCAAGTTGGCTGCCACTACTGTCACTCGTCGATCATTCACTGTCCCGTTCACCCAAGCATTGCCCTCCACAAAAATCACGCCATCATCCGGTATAACATGATTCGTCGGGGCACACTGCCCAGCACAGGTAGCACAATTCCCTCCACCGACGTTTCTCGCATAACGTGTTATGGTATACCCTGTTGTAATCGCATTCACCTTACAAACATCATAGGTGCCGTTACTCTTCAGAGTGATTTTTCTTCCAAGAGCACTTGTACCGGAGGGAAGAAAGTACGAAGCCGAAGCTTGAGCAGCGGCCTTCATCACACTCAAATCACCCAAAACACCATTAAAATCTACACTCGTTTCAGGAAAAGATCTCCCCGCCTCAAAAACATCCGGCCGGGCCGGCATAGCTGCCGGAGGCAAAGGGTCGGTCGGCGCGTCATGAGTATGAACAGCAAATTCATTGCCACCGGCATGATCCGGATCATCGTATGTCGACAATGAGCTTGTCACGACATTGTGAGCCACTCCATCAAAACGGATGCCATTATTGGAA
>CAZHDL010000071.1:4321-4837 GCA_964531045.1 uncultured Bdellovibrionales bacterium
GTTATGTGAATAGTGGATTTGACCCCAATTATTTGAACCCAATTATCTTTTACAAATCGATAGAAAATGGCTTAAACAGTACAGATAAAGCCATTATTGGAATGAATTTTTCCGAACACTTCCGTACCGGCACCAAATCTCATCACATCGTTAGCCAAAACAGCACTCTCACTCCATGATGGTCGACGGAAACGTACTTCGATACTGCGTACCTGATCTGGGTACCGATACGTCGCTCCCGTCGATCGTACCGTGATGATGGTCGATCCGGGCTCAGGCGGCGTTACCTCCAGACGATACGTCCCCACTGGACCCCCTCCCGGATCCTGGTACACCGCATCATACGGTACCGCCACGCCATAGGGATTTCCCGTTGCCCAAAAATCAGCCACCTGCTGAGCGGTGCGCCCTTCTACCTGGTGTGCCAAGTACCATCTATAAAAATGAATGCGTGATTCGGCGATCTGAAAGGCTTGTTCCTTAGCATGTATCTGGAGCGCATACTTTGTTTGAGAA
>CAZHDL010000072.1:0-4190 GCA_964531045.1 uncultured Bdellovibrionales bacterium
CTCCTGGAAGAGCAATTCTCGAACGAAACGCTGTGGCCACACTCACGTTTCCAGAAGATGGCGCCGAGGCACTCTCCGCTCTGACGCAGGTTGCTACCTGGCGTGAAGAGGCTTTCTCCACCGCTTTTTCTTTTCCTGACATCAAAAAACAAAGCGCCGAAAAAATTATCCGACATGCCATCACAGAAGGTCGCTCCACACTCTACGAAACAGAAGTCTGGGATATTCTTACTGCCTACGGCTTTGTTTTTCCAAAACGAGCTCCTGTTGCCACCAGAGAAGACGCTCTCGAAGCTGCCAAGGATTTTCCTGGTGAGATTGCTCTCAAGATTGTTTCTCCCGACATCACACACAAGTCCGATGCTGGTGGCGTCCTGCTCCACGTCGCCAAAGAAGAGGCTGACCAAAAATTTGATGAACTCATGGCTCGCGTCAAAGAGCGCGTTCCAGAAGCAACGCTTGAAGGAGCTCTCATGGTGGAAATGGCCGAGACTGGAGGACGCGAAATTATACTCGGTATGAAAAAGGAGCCGGGACTGGGAGCGCTTCTCATGGTCGGTCTTGGTGGTATTTTTGTCGAAACATTCAAAGATGTCGCTTTTCGTTTTGCCCCACTCACCGAGGAAGATGCTCGAGAAATGATTGCTGAATTACAGAGCCTCCCACTCCTCAAAGGAGCCCGTGGTGAAGCCGGTATCGATATGAACACCCTGGTTGCCGCCATAGGCCGGCTGTCGCTCCTTGTCGCTCACTTTCCAGAAATAGAAGAGCTCGATATCAATCCCCTCCTCACCTTTCCGGAGGCTGGCCGCTTCCGAGTCCTTGATGCCCGTATCAGACTTCAGGAAAAAGCGTAAAAGAAAAAAGCCATCGGAATCCCGATGGCTAGCAACTACCGACTCGTCAGGCGTAGATATCAGTCCTGACATACGAGGGGTTTATCCGCTCGAAATACCCTTTCGAAAACGCGGCCACCACCTGCATGGCTTCATCTGCTGTTTCGGCCTCAAACCACTTCTCTTGAGGCATGTTGGCATCAAGCGGCCATGTGAAGCATCGGATGACGAAGCGGAAAAACTCCGGATGAGCCGCTTCCTCATGATCCACGGCCACTGTGCAGCGCGCCAGAATGGCAAAGTTCTTCTTTGGCGGCTTGGCCGAAAAATACGGTTGGAGCTCCTTCCCAAGACGCCACATGAGCGCCTTGGCCTTCACCGGACTAGTGTGAGACGGCATGACCAGCTCAACCGGGACAAGAGTTGACTGCCACTCTTTGGCAGGGAAGAACAGTTTTCCAAACTCCCCCTCATGAGCCGAAGCAGCACCGAAAAACAGCGCGCCCAAAAGAGCCAAAACAATACGTAGCACGATTCTCTCCTCAACGATTACTTCACTCCGCCACCGAAAGTCACTTCCGGTGGAACAAAAACAAAGCGGGTCTGTTTAGATCCCGCCCCATTTTAGAAACTTTATCAGCCTCGTGTCAAACCACGATGATTTTACCACCGGATGATGGTCATATTTTTTCTTGAGGGCTGCGTAGGTTTTTTCCAAACCGACTTCCAGACTGGTGATAGGATAAAATCCAAATTCCTCGCTGGCACGACTGATATCGAGCACGATTTTTTGCACATCAAAGGGACGTTTTTCCAAACGTCGGATACGTGGCATCGACTGAGTTGTTTTTGACAACATGAGCACCAGCTCAAAGAGCGCTATTCCTCGACCGCTCCCAATATTGTACGTTGAGTTTCGATGTTTTTCGGCAAAGTTTTCTGCCATAAAACTTGTCACGTCCTTGACGTAGACATAATCACGGACAGTGTTGCCGTAGAGATCAAGCACTTCATTCTTCATCATGTGCTTCATGAAAATAGGGATAGCACCCTGAATACCGTTTGGATCCTGACGCTCACCGTAGGGATTGGCGATTCGATAGATAACAAACTGAAGGCCGTACTGGCGACGATAGAAATGCAAATGTTCTTCGATAGCAAGTTTTGTCACAGCGTACGGAGACATCGGACGAGCCTGTGTCGTTTCACTCGCCACTTCCTCCAGGGTATTGCCATAGACGGCACCACCAGAAGAAGGATAAATAACTTTTTCTACTCCCTCCTTGACACACAAGTCAAGTAACTGGAGCGTTCCCTCCAAATTGAGCTTGATTTCTCGCTGCGGATCATTGGCTGTCGAAGCCGGAGTACTCAAGGAAACAAAGTGAAAGACATACTGAACACCCTTGAGCGCTCGCGCCAAGTGTCGCTTATTCAAAAAGTCCCCTTTTTGAAATTCTATTTTTCCCTTGAGATGCTGGAGGTTTTTGATACGGCCTTTATGGAAACGATCAAAAACTCGCACGTCATAGCCGCGTGCCAAGAGATCATCTATCAGGTGACTGCCCAAAAAGCCGTCCCCGCCGAGTACCAGACATTTCTTTCCCATAGGAAAAGACCCATTAACAGTTAACGGGGAATCATACACTATTTTAGTATTTTTGTCAATACTTACTTTTTGGCTTGAATAAGGGAAGAATAGAGGGCCATCAGTGCCTCCATGTAGGTATTTTGATCCAATGAGAGCACACTGTTCCGGGCGTGTTCTTGCAGTTGTTCCAGGGGCAACCGAGCCAATGTTCGTATTTTTTCTGCCAAATCAAGCGCATCACCGGGTGTAAACAAAAAACCATTCTGTCCATCCTGCACGCGCTCAGGCAGACTGCCCACCCGAGCAGCAATCACCGGCGTGCCGGAAGCAAGAGTCTCTAAAAGCGCATACGGTGTGTTTTCATACCATTCGGATGGCACCACGACTGCCCGAGCTGGCAAAAGAAGCTGCTGCAAGTCCTCGCCATACACCGGACCATGAAAGACTACTCTATCCTCCAGGTGGAGCTCTGCCGTCAACTTCTTCAGATGTTCCTCCTCCGGACCAAAACCAACGATTGATAATGTCTCTCCGTCGTGTAACTGAGCAAAGGCACGAAGCAGTGTTGAGAGTCCCTTCTCAGCTGACAGACGACCGAAATAGAGGAAGTTTTTTCCTGTTTTTTTCGGTAGTGGCATCGTCGTATCAGGCAAAGGTACGAGTGGCTGTGGCAGCAACTGTATTGGATACGGAAACCCTAACCGTGTATAGGTATCTATCAAAAACTGACTGAGTCCGATATAGGCATCCACTTTTCCATAGGTACCCAAGCTGTCATGCAGCCATTTTTCTATGGCACACACCAGACTCTTTGCATACGAATCCTTGACACAGCGATCTACCAAACAACGGAATGGAGAGGCGTGCTCCCAAATCTTCCCTCGCACAAACAAACTGTAATTCGGCGAAGCGAGCTTGTAATCGCAGAGCGTCATCACTATCGGCACCTTCTTTTTTTTCAGCGCCCAGATAATGGATGGTGACAGCTGATGATAGGTCACAAACAGGTGCGCCACGTCAGGCTGAAATTCGTCAATCAGCGCCTCAAGCTGCTTTTTGGCCTGGGGATTCCAAATAATATTACGGGCTACTCGCAGTTTTTCCCACCATGAAAGCTGATTAGCTTCCTCGTAGTCTACCTGATCAACAAAGTACCTCTCCCAAGTGGTAGGCTCATTTTTGGGATGCTTCATGGCAAAAAAAGCCACTTCATGTCCAGCAGAAAGGAGGAGTTTAGCTGTATCAAAATACAAACGCTGCGGTCCCGCATACTGGCGATGATACTTGTCGATAAGAAGCACGCGCATATTTTGACTTTTTGGCTTTATAGTGGCATTATACAATAAAATAACCAGGGGTACAATATCATGTCCGTCATCGAAAAAATTGCCTATGGCATCTCGGCGCGCAGTCGAAAAAAGAAATTTACGCAATTCCTCACACTCCTTGATCCGCAGCCCGAACACACGCTCATTGATGTCGGCGTCAACACAACCGAATATTCCGACACGGATAACTATCTGGAGAAGTTTTACTCTTTCCCTGAAAAAATAACTGCTCTCGGGCAAGGGGACTTCACTCTGTTCCGTGAACGATATCCGGCCGTAACCGCCACAGAAGGCGATGGACGCGCCCTGCCCTTCCCGGACGACATGTTCGATATCGCCTACTCAAACGCTGTCATCGAGCACGTCGGGGGTCTTGCTGACCAGCGACAGTTTCTGGCTGAACTGTTCCGTGTTAGTCGTCATGGCTACCTTACC
>CAZHDL010000072.1:4200-4773 GCA_964531045.1 uncultured Bdellovibrionales bacterium
CAACAAATACTTCCCCATCGAACTCCATACCCGCCTGCCCCTCCTCCATCTCCTTCTTCCCAAAATATATTTTGACCTTTTTATCACCAAAATCGGCAAAGGCTGGGCTGCTGGAAACTATATGTCCCTCCTCGGAGAAAATGACCTGAGACAGCTTTTAGCCGAGGTTGGTATAAGTGACTATTCTCTCATCAAAAACCGTTTCTGGGGGCTTCCAATGACCTTTACGGTCATCTGGCACAAGTATCCCGAAACCAAAACCGACCACTCATCATGAGTCAGCTTATGGGCGACAATACACTCAAAAACCCCGCTCTCTGGATTTTTCTTGGTGCCCTGGTAGCAATAGGATTGGCTGGTGCTTTTTTGCTTCACTTTTCACCATTTCTCCCCTTTTTGCTGGCAGCCGGCATCCTCTCCATCATCCTCCTCTTTCGCGCTCCGCTCCTCCTCCTCTTTGGTCTCATTATCGTCCGCATGTCACTTGACTATTCGTCCCAGTATTTCAATTTCACCCTCTTTGATATTACCCTCTCGCTGTCACAGCTTTTGGGAGTAGGTATTGCACTCCTC
>CAZHDL010000073.1:0-1981 GCA_964531045.1 uncultured Bdellovibrionales bacterium
ATGATCCGTGGTGGTCGTGTGAAGGATCTTCCGGGTGTGCGCTATCACATCGTGCGTGGGATTTTTGATGCCGCTGGTGTCGCTCGCAAACAAAGCCGCAGCAAGTACGGTGCCAAGAAGGACAAGAAGAAGGACTAGTGATACAGAAAGAAGATTCGACCCCATAATATAACTCATAGCTCTCCCCTAAAAGCTAATCGCCGCCCAAAGATATGCCACGAAGAAAACGACAATTTGCCCGCGAGTGGAAACCGGATACGATGTATGAAAATCCGCTGGTTGGTCATTTCGTCGGTATGATTATGTGGAATGGTAAGAAGAGCGTTGCAGAGAAGATTATCTACGATGCCTTTGACATCATCCACGAGCGTACCAAAAAGGGTGGTTTGAATACCTTTGAACAGGCTATCAAGAACGTTTCTCCGCTTCTCCAGCTCAAGAGCCGTCGTGTCGGTGGTGCTAACTATCAGGTACCGGTTCCGGTATCCGGTGAGCGTCGTCAGGTGCTTGCCATGCGTTGGATCCGCGATTCGTGCCGCAATAAGAAAGGAAAGGCTATGGCTGAGAAGTTGGCTGACGAACTCCTGGATGCTTCGAACAAGGTAGGCGCCGCCATGAAGAAGCGTGATGAGACCCACCGTATGGCCGAAGCCAACAAGGCTTTTGCCCACTTTGCCTAAAGAGCTCTGCTTCCTCTATCCGTGTGAGAATGTTAATGAGAAGAAAGAAGGGTTCCTTTTCTTTCTTCTTTTTTCATAATACAGTATCAATAACACTAATTTCCTTTTATAAAAACGTGTATGGCTCGCAAGACTCCCATCGAAAAGTATCGTAATATCGGTATTATCGCGCACATCGACGCTGGTAAAACCACGACGACTGAGCGTATTTTGTTTTATACCGGTATCACGCACAAGATTGGGGAAGTGCACGAAGGTACTGCCACCATGGACTGGATGGAGCAGGAACAGGAGCGCGGTATTACTATCACCTCAGCCGCCACAACCTGTTATTGGAAGGGTCATCACATCAACATCATCGACACGCCGGGACACGTGGACTTTACCGTGGAAGTAGAGCGCTCACTCCGTGTACTCGACGGTGGTGTGGTCGTCTTCGATGGTAAGGAAGGTGTGGAACCACAGTCAGAGACCGTGTGGCGTCAGGCAGAGAAGTACGAAGTGCCGCGCATGTGCTTTATCAACAAGATCGACAAGGAAGGTGCTATTTTTGAAGATGCACTCTCTTCTATCTGGAACCGTCTCACCCCGCATGCGGTGGCCATCCAGTACCCGATGGGACTCCGTGGTGACTTCTATGGTTTGATTGACCTCATGACCATGAAGGCCTATACCTTCGATGGCGAGATGGGAGAAAAGGTGATTGAAGGGGAAATTCCTGCCGAATATCTCGACAAGGCCAAGGAGTGGCGCGAAAAAATGGTAGAAAAGATTTCTGAGACAAATGACGCTTTGACAGAGAAGTATTTGAATGGCGAAGAGATTTCTGTGGCTGAACTGAAAGCCGCTCTCCGAAAGGCGACTATCGACGTGCGTTTGCACCCGGTCATGACCGGAACTGCCCTCCGTAACAAGGGTGTCCAGCTCGTACTCGATGCCGTCGTTGACTACCTCCCTTCTCCGATTGATATTCCTCCAGTGACTGGTACTGACCCCAAGACGGATACGCCGGTCGTACGTGAGACACGTGATGATGAGATTTTCTCTGCTCTCGCCTTTAAGATTGCAACTGACCCCTTTGTTGGTCAGCTGACATTTTTCCGTGTCTATTCCGGTACGGTCAAAGCTGGTTCTTACGTGCTCAACTCCACAAAAAATGAAAAGGAACGCATCGGCCGTATTCTCCGTATGCACGCCAATCACCGTGAAGAAATTGAAGAGCTGTCTGCCGGTGACATTGGTGCGCTTGTCGGTATGAAAGTGACGACAACCGGTAACACCCTCTGTGATTTGGAGAAGCC
>CAZHDL010000073.1:1991-4338 GCA_964531045.1 uncultured Bdellovibrionales bacterium
AAAGATGGGTATGGCACTGAAGAAACTGCTCGAAGAAGACCCAACCTTCCGTGTGCACACTGATGAAGAAACCGGTCAGACGATTATGTCGGGTATGGGAGAACTGCACCTCGATATTTTGGTGGATCGTATGCGTCGCGAGTTCAAGGTGGAAGTCAATGTCGGTCGTCCGCAGGTGGCCTACCGAGAAACCATTCGTGGTACCGCTCAGTCCGAAGGGAAGTACATCAAGCAGTCCGGAGGTCGTGGTCAGTATGGTCACTGTTGGCTCCGGGTGGAACCAAACGAAGTGGGTAAGGGCTACGAGTTCGGGAACGAAGTGAAGGGTGGTGCTATTCCTCAGGAATTTATCAAGCCAATCGACAAGGGTATTCAGGAAGCAATGTTGACCGGTGTGCTCGCTGGTTACCCGATGGTGGATGTCAAAGCGACCGTATACGATGGTTCGTACCATGATGTCGACTCGTCCGAAGCAGCCTTCCGTATCGCTGGTTCCATGGCGTTCAAGGATGCCTGTCGCAAGGCCAAGCCGATGATCCTCGAACCGATCATGAAGGTAGTAGTCATTACTCCGGAAAACTTCATGGGTGATATCGTGGGTGACTTGTCATCCAAGCGCGGTGTCATCAAGGAGATGAACGCTCGTGGTGAAGGTGCTGCGCAGGTGAAGGAAATTCATGCTGAAGTACCACTGTCCTCAATGTTTGGCTATGCCACTCAGATGCGCTCCATGTCCCAGGGACGCGCCAGTTATTCCATGGAATTCGGCCATTACGCCGAAGTGCCAAATAACGTCGCTACCGAAATTATCGGTACCCGTACTGCTTCTGGCGATGTGAAAGCTGTCGCGTAGATCTGAAGCAAGAATGTTGAAGCCAGCCCACTCCGGGCTGGTTTTGTTTTGGCAGTGGATGGAATTTCAGAATCAAGCAACCTTCCAAAGTACCGCTCGTCCGCCCCAGCGTGGCAGACTTCTCTACGCTTCCGTCCGCACTCTCCGCCAAAGGCGGAACCGTGCCCGTGCGGACTCCAGAGTTACTTTGAAAGATTCTTGCTTCTGGAATTTTCGCACATCATAGGGCGACTATTGACTTTTTTTGTAAAGAGGTGTATAATATATAGTTCGTATCTTAAAAAATCTTGGCTTGTTTTTGCCTTAGCAGAGAGGTTTTTTTATCTGAAATTTCTCTGCTATGGCAAACTCGCCTGGCACAACCATTTGATCAAGGAGATCGCATGAATTGGCACATATGATGTAGATTTTTGAACAATTCAATCTGCATCCAATTCAACCAGACAAGTGGAATCCGAAGTCTGTGGGATGCAGCGATGCAACCCCTGAACCAAGGAGACTACTGTGTCTACCAACCGCAACCAGCTTCCCTTCTCCCACACCTTCACCGTCACAGTGCGGGAGGGCGTCCATATGCGCCAAGTGCAGTGGTGGGCGCCGTACGAATTCGACGGCAAGCAGTACAAGATCATCATCAACCCCCCTCGTCGGGAATCGATCGCCGCTGGTGAGGAGTGGGAGGTCTACCCCGAGCACAGCCCGAACGGACACATCATCTTCTGTTGTGCCAGTCGCCGGCTGAAGACGGCGTCGGGCGAGCATCCGTTCGTCGCGCGGACAGCGGAGCATGTGCAGAACCACTGGGTGGTGGAAATCAAGCCGATGGGTGTCTGGGTCGTGTCCAAGAGAGGGTATCTGAAAGAAGTCAAGGTTGAGGGTGAAATGCTCTCTATCACGTTCACTGATTGGGAGATGAAGCCCCACCTCTTCTCGTGTCGTGTCTCGGATACTGAGACCTGGAATAACCGGCGCAATCCGGCGAGCCAGCGTTTCGGTGGTGAGTGCTCGGTAGCGGGAAAGCGCTACTTCGTGCTCTTCACGGACGACGCTTCACTGTGATGTTTTCCCCGCGCAAGGCTACGGCCAGCGCGGGGTTTTCTTTTTTTGAGAATTTTTTCATTGGAATTTGGTTGAAAATTGAAAATTGTGAATTAGAAATTTTTATCGTAAAGGAGGTGCGATAGGGTGGGGCTGACCCTGCACCTTTTGCACCGTTACACCGTGTCCGGCACGCGGGCGAAGAGCCTGGTCCTATTCGGACCAGTGCCGGAATGGCCAAGAATTATCCAGTTTCACCCTCTTTTTAGTCCTCTAAAAATAGGTGCAAAAGGTGCGGGGTTGACAGTATTTGAATCAGTTGATATTATAGCGAGTGACGCTTTTTCTTGAGCTTTTTTCGTTTTCGGACGAGGGGACTCAATCGAAAAACAACAGTGGTAATATAATATAATTCGTTTGAATAAAAGGTTATGGCAGAGCAATTTCAGCGCACCA
>CAZHDL010000073.1:4348-4627 GCA_964531045.1 uncultured Bdellovibrionales bacterium
TCGGCCACGTCGACCACGGCAAGACAACCCTGACAGCTTCCATCTTGCACGTCCTTTCCATGAAGGGATTTGCCAAGGAAAAGAGCGTCGATGAAATCGACAAGGCTCCTGAGGAACGCGAGCGTGGTATCACTATTTCGACATCGCACTGTGAATACGAGAGTGAAGCTCGTCACTATGCCCACGTTGACTGTCCTGGTCACGCTGACTATATCAAGAACATGATCACTGGTGCTGCTCAGATGGACGGTGCTATCTTGGTGGTGTCTGCGACTGATG
>CAZHDL010000074.1:0-4497 GCA_964531045.1 uncultured Bdellovibrionales bacterium
TTGTCATTGATAGTAATGGTGTGACAACGATTGCCAATTTGAACCTGGGTGCCACCAATTTTGATTCTGATGCCGGTATCATCAGTTGGATAGATATGCCAGTGACAGCTTCTTCGCCAGCCGCTACGGTTGAGAGTTATTCTGCGCAGGTTGATGGGACAAGCTTCCTTACTATCTATGCCGAGGCAGATGGTTCGGGTGCCTTGACGACGACGGCCTCTGCGGTGAAGGCTGATGTGCAGCTTGATGCAACGGCGGATGGTCTGGCAACCAAGGTTAATGCCGGTGCCTGTAGTGACACGACATTCACACGCGATACCAACGGTACGCTCTGTGTCGACTCGACGAACGGTCGTATCTACTATAGATATGGCGGCGCCTGGCACTACACGGCTCAGACGGCCGGTTTCCAGATTCCAAATTATGAAACGGCTCCTCAAAACAAGCTGACCAGGGATGCTAAGGATGAACAGGAGAATGCCCTTTCATTTGATGCCAGTAATTATCCGGAGTACTTGACGGCTCGGATGCAACCAGGAGAATTCCTTATCCCGTACGTAGATGAATACTTGGAAGATGGTGCGGTACACGGTCTCTATGCCCGCTTCTCTGATGTGAAGGAAAAGCTGGTTGGAGAAGAGCGCGCACAGATCGCTGCTTTGACACTGCAGACAAATCAGAATGTGAATACGCTTGCTGAGCTCCAAGTATCGGTTGATGACCAGTTGTTGGTGGTGGGAAATACTCTTAATACGTTGACGGATAAGGATGCCACTTTGGAGGCGAAATTAGCTGAACACGATGTGTATTTTGCCAGTGATATGGCACGACTCGATGGTCTGGATGCACTTGCTGCCGAGACACAACTTGGCTTGGCCAATCAGGTCTCAAAGACGGCTTTGCTTGAGTCGCAATTGGTGACACTAACAGAGCAGGTGAGTACTCTTTCTGAGTTCTTCACTACCTTTGACATGGGATCGCTCGTGGCCAGTGATATCGATGGCAACGTCAGCTTGGCTGGGAAGCTGAAGGCAAAAATTGTAGAAAGCGAAGGTCTGGTTATTGAAGTGGCCGATACTGAGGCGCCAACTATTGGGACCGCAGAGATTTTGCCAGAGGCCGTTGATGCCGACAATGATGGTAATGATGATTACACAGATTTGCCAATGTCTGACGAGACGGTAGTGGCTCGTGATGGTAAATTTGTTGAGGTGCGTACCAAAGCTATGATCCCGATGATTAATGGCTCGCGTATCTTCACAACTTTCAAGGGGAATCCAAACGGATTCAACTGGGTAGAAAAAGTCGTTGATGGTGATGGCGACTATGTCGGGTTCAGAATCCGCTTGTCACAGCCGGTGACCGATAAGATAAAAGTGGATTGGCTCTTGATTGAGCAGAAGGATGATATGAATCCATAGCGTGAAAACATCACGGAAAGAGAGAAAAAGGGCGGGATGGTGAGTGCCAGATCTCCATTTGTGAAGGAAAATCCCGGAAGAAACCTGCTTTGCCGAGAACGGATTTTTTTTGTATACTGAGAGCAATGGATTTTCCTCTGAAAGAAAGGAAAGGGAGTTACTATTAAAGAGAACTGTATGCAACCCGAAAAGCCTTCGTTTGCCCGTTTCGCTGGGAGTGCTAATTTTGCCGCATCTGGAGCGGCTCGTCCTGTTCTGGTCAACAATACTGCAAAAACAGCCGCGATGGCCGGAGTTGGTGCGGCTCAGATGGCCTCTGAAGAAGAGGTGAAGACGGGTTCGAAGACGGCTCGATTGTTTGATATGGTCATTACGGTTTCATTGGTAGCTCTCTTTTTTGGCCTCCCTCTCTTTTTTACGGGCATGACGTTTCAGGGGATCGCTTTTGAAAAGCAGATGTATTTCTACGTCTGGTTGCTTATCGGTGTGGTCGCATGGGTATCGAAGGGAGTAACGACGGGTGAAATGCGGATTCGTCGCACGCCTCTTGATATACCGATTCTTCTGTTTTGGTTGTTTTACGTGGTAGGTGCTTTTTTCTCCGTAGATCGTTGGCATAGTTTTTGGGGATTCTTTGGTGATCCGTCGAGGGGTGTCCTTTCGATAACGGCATTGGTGCTTTCGTACTATCTGACCCTGAGTCATTTTTCAGTAGCGCGCTTCCGGATGATTTTTGGCGGATTTCTTCTTTCGAGTTTTCTGCTCGTGGTATGGAGCTTCTTTGCCCTCATGGATATTCCATTTATGCCGACTGTTCTCGAGCAATATGCCCCGATCAGTCTGATCGGCACACTCTCTACCTTGGCCACGTACCTCGGTCTTTTGGTACCGCTTTTTCTGACGGCTATTTTTGCCCTGTGGAAGGATGAGACGGAAAAGAAGGTCATGCGCAAGGTAGTAACCGGCTTTTTGTTTGTAGGACTGGCGCTGGCATTATTTCTCCTCCTTACCCTGTACTCATTTGTGCCGTGGATTGTTGTGCTCGGTGGACTGTCCTTTTTCATGGTGTATATCTTGGCTCAGATTGTACGGCCAACGGAGCAGTGGACATGGGTACCAATGCTTGTGTTTGCTCTAGTACTTGGATTTTTGATGATAGGCAGTAACAGTCTGGTGCGAGCCACGTTGCCGGTAGAAGTAGCTCCCAATATTAATTTGTCTTGGCAGGTTGCCAAAGAAACGCTGCGGGAGCATTTTGCTATCGGTGTTGGTCCGGCCAATTACGGCTATGCCTTCTCGATGTTCCGTCCTATGGAGTATAACCAAAACTCTCTCTATACACTTCGTTTCTATCAGGGGACAGGGCTCTTCTTTGAATCGTTGGCAGTGCTCGGCGTTGTGGGTACGGTACTCTTGCTCGTTCTCTGGTTCTCTTTTTTGAGTGTCGGGCTGTATCTTTTGACGCATGAGAAACAACGAAACAAGATCTACTCGTTGGGGTTATGGACGGTCGTTGTGATGTTTTTTATCGCGGCCTTTATTGCTCCGATCAATGGATCACTCTTGCTTATCGGCGCGCTCTTGTCGACATTGGCACTGGGAGTCTTGCTCTGGGAAAGTGGTTCGGAAGAAAAATATCTCAATTTGTCCTTCAAAGCGGCACCGAAGTTTGCTCTGGCGCTCGCATTTATTTTCATGGTGGTGTCAGCTGGTGTCGCTTTTGTCTTCGTGTTCATGGGTAAGGTGTTCATCGCCGATATGACGGCAGGCAAGGCGATTCGAATGGCTGCAGAGGCGCCCAGCCGTGAGGCAGCGATGCTCTTGGCTCAGGCTACTGAGCGCTATCCACAAGAAGGGCGGTACTTTACCCGTTTGGGTCAGGAGTTTATTGCGCTGGCCAATGTGGAGGCTGCCAAAAAAGAGGATGAACGGGACGTGAATACGGTGGCTAACTATGTGCGACAGGCTGTGGTGGCTGGAGAAACAGGTCGCCGATTGATGCCAAACGATGTCATGGCCGCTGAGTCACTGGCACTGATCTATGAAAACGGAGCGGTGTACGCCAGTGATGCGCTTCCCAAGGCTGAGGAACTCTATGTTCGAGCGAAGGAATTGGAACCAAAGAACCCGCTGTTTTCAATGAAGCTGGGACAGGTGAAGCGGGCTATGGGTGATGCAAAACCAGAAGGTGCTGAACGGACAGCGCTCTACAATGAAGCACGTGATTTGTATAGTAAAGCTATTGAAGAAAAAAGTAATTTGGCCGTCGCCCATTATAATCTGGCTATTATCTTGGCTCGACTGAAAGAAACCGATCGGGCTATCGACAGTGCTGCGCAGGCCGTCAGTATTGATCAAAGAAACTTGAACTATCGCTATAACTTGGCAGTGCTCTATCAGCTGCGCTCAAAAGATGGTGACGAGAAAAAAGCGGAAGATATCTTCCTTGATATTCTGAAAGCGAACGACAAGTTGATTGATGTTCGTCTGAGCCTTGGTCTTTTGTATGAACGACAAGGGAAGCGTCAGGCGGCGATTGATGAGTACAAGAAGATTGTTGCTCTGCTGCCGGCAGATGCCGAAGGAAGCGTCAAGCAGACTCGCGAGCAGGTACTGAAGCTTATCAGCAATGTTGAAAGCGGCGTGGGAAATCTGAAAAACCCAGCAGCGGTACAGGCCGTCGAGCAGGTTGATGCCGAGACGTCGCCGGCATCAGTTCCTCCAGCTCCGGCAGGGCCGAACGTTTCTCCTCTTGCCGAGCCTGGTCAGTAAGGAGCGCTTAGCGAAAAAGACCCTGAAAAGTACCAGGGTCTTTTTTGGTCACAGGAAGTCGATTTTTGGCTTATTGGAGGCTACGAGGTTGGGCACATCGGTTCGTAATCGGCGGCGCTTGACAAGTTTCTCTTGATTGCGTAAGATAGATATTACGAATAAAGAAGTGCTCAGTCAGTGCTTTTTTTGTGTCTCTGGAGGGGCTTTCAAGGATTTTCCCAGTACGTGGTTTTTGCAGAAATACACTTTTCTCTCGACCAGTAAATGGTGAGGGTGACGAACATTTCCGCAAAAGCGCCTTAAC
>CAZHDL010000075.1:0-4402 GCA_964531045.1 uncultured Bdellovibrionales bacterium
CAGAAGCACGGAGGTATTTGTGCGACACCATCTCCTTGGTCAGACTGCCATGGAAGTCCGCTACCACCCTGATCCCGCGCCAGAAGAGCATCTTTTGTACGATCCAGGCGATGAGCGCTCCCTCATGAAGATGAGCATGGATGATGTCGGGGCGCTTGGTCCGAGCCAGGAAAAAAACCTTTTTTATAAGGAGGAGATCGAGGATAATCTTTTGCCAGTCTGGACCCGCTTCCAATTTCTTGTACCAAAACAGGAGTCGCCTGATACGGCGGACGTCGATATGAGATCCGAGATGTTCTGGCAAGTTTTGACCGATATGGTACGTAGCGATCGTCACCTCATGACCACGCTTTTCGAGGGCGAGCGCCTCTTCGAGGATACGGATATGAGTCCCCCGATCAGAAAAAAACGGCGTCGGCGCCACAACAAGAATATTCATCTTGGGAATATAAGCAATTTCCTCTATTGTAGCCCGACGAGTTTCCCTTGGCAAACCAACCGTGCTCCATCCGCTAGAGGAAGTAAGCACATGTTTCGTAGATATAAAGAACCGCCACAGCCTAATTCAGGGCTATAGCGGCAATCACGGAGTGTTCTGTTTCAGCCTTTGGATCAAAGCAAGAAAATCCTGGAGACTGGCTTCGTCATAGCGATTTTCGAAAATGACGTCAGCCAAGGCATCTTCCTTGTTGGAAAGATCAAGCAGGAGTTGCTGAATTCTTCTCTCCTTATTCTTTCTGCCTTGCGAAGCAATCCTCCTCATCGCCTCTTCGGGGTCGTGCGGAATAATTTTCACCACCACACCGCCCATGCTTCTGAGCTCAGGGGTATTGCCCCTGGTGATGATGAGCGCTGTGTCGGTACCGCTCCCATGCTCAAACTTGAGACAGGCATAAGAGTTGTGGAAAGCTTCGGTGATGAAGCAGAGTTTTCCTTGGTCTTTCATCGCTTCAAATAATCGCTTGCTGGCATGTCTCAAATGCCAGAGCTCTTCCTTCCTTTGTGAGCGAGTTGTGATACTCATCGGTACGGAAAAGCCTGCCAATTCCTGCAGCGATTTCAAGAAGAAGGACTTCCCGCTACAGCTCGGACCGAGTAGACCGATAATCATGACTTTCTCCTCGATTCAGTTAAAGGACAATGTGACAACAGAGAAAAATATCATCATAAAGGCTTCGTGTCAATGCGCGTGCACTGGAGAAAAACACCTGCGGGCAAGATTGACAAAACGCCTTATTCTGGTTAGAATCCGCTGTCCTTTAACAAATTCGTAGCTCGTCTCAGCTACACGTCCTGCCACCACTTTTCTACGGAGAGAATCATGAAGAAACATACTGTCTACACGTCTTTTGATGGAGATCTCATGGTCTACATCGACTGCATGCGGAAGCTCGCGGTCAAAAACGGTTTCGTTCCGATCAATCCAGAGCACGCTCTTGGCTACTACCTTTCCACACGGGCACATAGCGACTCCAAGTCGGAAGTCATGAAAGATTGCCTGTCGCTCACCATGATCGCCGATGAGTTCTGGGTATTTTCCGAGAGTGAAGAAGATCCACTGAGCGCTTTTCCTGAAGGAGTGCTGATTGAAATGCTTCTTTGGGTGAGGCAGAAAGACCTCCCGATAAAAATCTTCAGTATCCCGCAGACCGTGGTAAGCTTAGGATATAGCAGTAGCCAGGGTTACGAAGGCAGGCCTCTCGTAGTCAAAGAAGCTGACCTCAAGAAGGTATTGAGCGATCGATACTTTCACGAGATATCAGCCTACTTGGACAAAGTAACGCCCATCCTTCGCCCGGTTACTTTCATCGACATTCGGAATGAGGACTTCAAGTATGTCGACTGGGTGCGTGCCAAGGCATACGAGGTGGGGAAAGTGCCTATCGTGCCTCAGCACCTTATCCCAGAGTTCGTGTATGCGCTTCACGACATGCAGAGTGAATACGACACAAGCATAGAGGCGCTCCGCGAGGTATCCTCAGGCGTGTGGGCCATCTACCATTCGCATGAGAAGCTCGAGGAACTCAGGAAAAAGTATCAAGGGAGCCGGCTCATGGTGACATACATCTCCCTCCAGGAGTTGAATGTACCCAAATACGCCAACCCGAGAAACTGGTCCATCACGACCAAGGAGCTCCAAGAAAATCTCTTGGATTAACAATAACGACAGCAGTACGAGTAACGGCTCGGGAAAAACACCAGCCGTTACTCACCCTTCTTAAAACTCCGAAGAGAGAATCAAATGGAAAAGGCACAGACAATCTACATTAAAGCCCTGGGAGATATTCAAGCTACAAGGCCACTCTCCTTGGAAGAAAAAGGCTATTCTCACTCGGAACAGGCGAACGCTTTGATATTCAGTGAGCCCCTCGCTTTTGTGATCGGACTCATCTTCGATCAGAGCATTCAATCACGACTCGCCTGGGAAGCACCGCTCGTCCTGAAAGAACGCCTTGGTCATCTTGATGCCCAAAAGATTACTTCGATGGACGAAGAGGCGCTGAAGCGGGTTATCGCGGAGAAAAAAGCGCTCCACCGCTACCCGGGCAATATGGCACGGTATCTCATAGCCAGTTGTTCGGTGCTCGTGTCTGAGTTTGATGCCCGAGCAGATAACTTATGGAAGGGTGACGGAACAGTCGCTACCGCTCGAAAGAACTTCCTCAAGTTAAGCGGAATTGGAGAGAAGAAAGCGAATCTGGCAGTTCTGATGCTCGCAAGAGATTTCGGAATTCCTTTCACCGACATCGGGAGTCTCCCGCTCGCACTTGATGTGCATCTCAAGCGAGTCCTCTCACGAAGTGGTCTCTTCATTGTCGAAACTAAGGATGGATTGAAAGATCTGCATAATTGTTTGCAAGCAGACTATCCTCATTTTCCAGCCTTACTCGGTACGGCACTCTGGTCTGTAGGAAGGCACTTCTGCCACGAATCCTCTCCCCGGTGCGATGTCTGTCCTCTCAACCAAACATGTTTACGGAGGTTAGCGTGAAGAAAACAATGCAGGATATAGTGAAGCGAGGTTACGAAAAAGGCGACTACGAGGGAGTCTACCGGAGTCGTCAGTCGCTCAATGATTTTGAGGCCAGGTTCTTTGAAGAGTTGCGTTCGAGCCTCCCTGAGCAATCGAGCGTGCTGGATTTTGGTTCTGGCCCCGGGGTGCCCTACGACCTCTACCTGGCACAGCAAGGTTTTTCCGTGACCGGTATCGAGCTCTCTCGGAAACATCTCGAGAGGGCCAAACAGAATGTTCCAGAAGCAGAGTACATCTTGGGTGATTTCTTGAAGCATCCCTTTGCTTCTGAGCAGTACGACGGAGCAATTGCGCTGTATTCACTCTTCCATGTACCAAGAGCCCGGCACCAAGAACTGCTCACCAAGATCCATGCCCTACTCAGACCAAGAGGGTACCTCCTGATCACGGTTGGCACCGAGGATGTTCCCTACAAAGAACGGGAGTCGTTCTGCGGAGCGGAAATGGCCTGGAGCTTCTTCGATGCCGATACCAACATGAAGATGATTGTGGAAAGCGGTTTCACGATGCTGAAGACGGCCAACGAGAAAGACTTCGACAGCGCCGAGAGTCACCTCTGGGTTCTGGCCCGGAAAGATTGAACTTCGAAAGAAGCATTGCTACGCCCTTGCTTCTTTTTTCTTTGCCAAAGCCTGCCATTTTTGAATCAGCCTGGCCGTTCCTTCATGGTGTACCACCTCAATCATTGCAAAAGCCTCTTCGGGAGTAGCCAAGTGCATTTCTTTACACTTCTCAGGCTCCGTGATTTTCGGCTCCTGTCCTTCTGGGAGGAAGACGAGAAAACAAAGATTATAGATGCTTTTTCGATAGCCAAAGACTTCTGCTGGATAATCAAAGCGATAGATGTCCAAAGGAATGGGGCTCACGAGCTCTGCATCCGTGATACCCGTTTCTTCTTCTAGTTCTCTGAGTGCTACACTATGGAGATCAGGGTTACCATCCGCATGACCGCCTGGCTGAGTCCACCTCTCTATTTTCGTATGCCACAGAAAGAGCGCCTTCTTGAAATCTCGCGTGACAAGTAGGACTGAAGCAGCGATATGCTTAGCACCCTCTTTCGCTTCTCGCTCGAAGCAGTCCTGGTTCTCTAAGGCATACTGGGTAAGTTCTAAAATTACCGCCTTCTCGTTAGTAGGAGCTGTTTGTTCATATTCTTTGAGAAGATGGATAAATGGTTTTCGATGCATAAAATTTTCAGTTTATTTCAAAAAATGAAAGGGGGATCAAAACAATACTTTCGTATAACAAAACTGAGACTATCAATACACACACCGTATCAAGACGATTCTCTTCAGTCAAACTCAGTCGAAAGTCCTTAGGAGAGAGTGGAACGAGAAGCGCTTTTACGGTATACTGGAGGTACTATGA
>CAZHDL010000076.1:0-4325 GCA_964531045.1 uncultured Bdellovibrionales bacterium
ATATCGCTCCGTCATCCTATCAACCGGGGCAAAGGCGCCGCCACTAAAACTGGCATTGAAGCCGCCAAACTGCTTGGGGCAGGTATCATCGTCACCATGGATAGCGACGGTCAACACAACCCAAGCGATATCGCCCGCCTCATCGAACCAATTAGGAAGAATCACTGTGATGTAGTCCTCGGAACGCGCCTGAAGAATCCCAAGGGTATGCCCTGGTACAAGATAATCGCCAATCATATCGGCAACGCACTCACGTGGTACTTCTACGGACTCTACGTTTCTGATAGTCAGTCCGGATTTCGCGCCTACTCTCGACATGCCTCTGAACTCATCAATACCAAAACCGACCGGTATGAATACGATAGCGAAGTCATTCGAGAAATATACCTTTATAAATTAAAATACAAGGAAGTTCCTATCGAAGTGCGCTACACTGAGTACTCCATGGGAAAAGTACAGAAACAAGGATTTGTGAATGGCCTGAAAACAATCTACAAAATAATATTCAACCTCATTTCTTAATCGCACGCATATGAATCTGAGTCACTTACAGCTCTACCAAGTCATTATACTAATCCTCGCTGGGTTCATGCTCTTTCAAGGTATCAGCGATTTCATGAAAGGAAAAAACCACCAGACTATTCTCAAGCTAGGGGTAAGGGTTATTGTATGGGGCGGAATGGCAACAATTGTACTCTTTCCAGATTTTAGTAACGTCCTTGCCGACATCATTGGCATAGAGGGAAATATTAACGCTGTCATACTCACCGGATTTATTCTTGTGTTTCTCATGATTTTTAAACTTCTGGCTGCCATTGAGCGCCTCGAGCAACAAATGACTATTTTGACCCGACAAAAGACCCTCGAACGTGCGAACTTGGATCCAATCAAGAACACCAAATAATGAACACTTTTGGCAATCTGTTTTGGATAAACGTTTCGAGTTTTTTGCTTTACGGTATTTTGCTCATACTCGAGGCGCTGTCCTTTAACGCCCTGAACCCTCTCATGAGAGGTGTTGTTTTTGTCATTGCACTCCCACTCATAAGTTTCAATGTTCTCTCGATAGCAGAAAGAATGCTTCGTAAAACGTGGGATACCCTCGAGAAAATCTCTCTCGTGGCCGTCTTCGCCCTCCTCTTGCAACCGCTTCTGGTTACGATTGAATACTCTCTATTGGGAATCGTATCCCGGGAAATCATTGTTCTCAACACACTGATCACATTCCTAGTGGCTATAACAGTCAACCCACATTTTTTGGGTCAATCTCTTTCTACGACGTCTCTTATTCGCGCAAATGCCACTTGGCCGCTCATAGGCGCTATATTCTGTTATTTCACCACCTATATCATCATCGTATCAAGTTACCCTACACTTCCTGACAGCGATCCTTATTACTGGCTCCTCAAAATTCGAGACGAACTCGATGCGAATCAGCTTGCCACACTTGGTTCGTACCGCCCCCTACTCTCTTCGTTCACCTATATCTTTTCTATTAGTATTGCGCCGAATATTTTTACCTTCTTCAAGTTTGTCATCCCAGGGATGTTTCTTTTGATATTGCTCCCGAGTCTACTCATAGCCACACAGTACCGTCATCCTCGAATCCAGCTCATGTTACTCCTCCTCCCTCTCTCAAGTGCATCGACCATTCTGTACTATACCCTTCCAATTCCACAGGCAATATTTAGTATTTGTCTAATTTTTTCACTTCAATTTACGGTTTATTCTTGGCTCACCAAACAAACATATTTTCATCTGATTGGTGGGCTCATACTCATACTCGCCTACTTTTATCACGAGATGTCTGTACTCTTATTCACACCATGGCTCATCGGAACACTATGGCTCTATCGCAATGGTCTCAAAAACTGGATACTCGACCACAAAACTACGAGTTTGTTACTCGCCATACTCTTCATTTCTCACGGTGAAAAATTCCTTCCCATGCTCCTGTTTTTCAAAAATTGGGGAGTCAGGATTCTTCACTCCATGAGCAACTGGCATAGCAACTGGTCATTTCCACTCACATACGTAAACATCGATGGTCGGTCTGTCGGGTGGGGAAACGGTATTGGTTTACTCAAATACTACACATACTACGTTGGCCCAGCAGTTGCTGTTGCTTGTGTCCTTCTGTTGTACCTCGTTTGGAAGAACCGCCATCGTTTGAGGTCTATCCGACCTACTGACACCCCGCTCATTTTAGCGCTTCTCTTTGTTTTCTTTTTTACCTTGGCTGAAGTGTTACCTCGACTTCTGAGTATAGCCTTTCTGCCTGAACGTGCCTGGGGGTTTGCTGGCGTGATTCTACTACTTCTTGTGCCAGTTATGATGCCATATCTCACACTGGGGCAATTACGCGTGATTTCGGTCATCTTCTGCCTGACTATTGGCATCAACATCATTGCTGCAACATATGTCAACTCACTTAAGAAACACCTGGTACCGGCGTATGCGCTCCCATCAGCCAAATGGATCGAATCTGAACTATCAGATGAGAGTACCATCCTGACGAGCAGGGACTGGAGTATACTGCGCACGTTTACGAAGAAGCATATTGTCGATGTAGAAAACAGTGCGCTGTATACTGACCTCACGGTCCTCGACCGTACGATATTAACCACAGTCCAAGAGCAGTGCAGCGTAACGACTAGCCATACACATGAGCAGTGGCTACAGATCCAAGAGTCCGTAAGTCTGCTTGGGGGGTACCTGGTATCCGACCTACCATCGGCTATCCGAGAGCTCGACAAGATATCCCAAGAAGTTACAGTCGTGAAAAGCATTCTTGATGACAGCAAAGCGCCGAAGGAGGTACCGTGCGAAATCGAGAACGTGTACGTGTACTTTTCAAAAGAAAACCCCCTCAATCCTTATGTAAATCGTCCATATTCTAAGGCTGGCCAGAGTTTCGACATACTCATATTTGACCAACTTCCCGATAAGTTCAGACGAGTCTACTCCGCTCCAGGAGATGAAATCGTTCTCTGGAAAGTGCTACAATAGCGATATGCACATACTTGTTTTCTCACCCTTTTATCCACCACACGTTGGCGGACTCGAAAGTCATAGCGATGAATTCAACAAGCACGTATCAGCTCGTGGTGTTCTGATTACGGTATTCACGCCTCAACTACCGAGTCATGCTTCAGCTTCTGAAGTTCGCTTTCAGAATGTTCGCATCATTCGTTTTCCTGCTTGTGAACTCTTTCACAACTACCCTTTCCCAGCATTTTGGAGCATACGATTTTGGCAATTATGGGCGACGCTTTGTTCTGATAACTATGATGTCGTCATCTCACGAACTCGCTTTTTTTTTCCATCACTGATGGCTCTCTGGTACGCCAAAACTCGTTCGACTCCACTCCTCCATATAGAACACGGTTCAAATTTTGCTCACTTTCACAGTCGAGTTAAAACAGCGATTGGCAAACTCTATGATTGGCTCATCGGACGTCTAGTTTTGAAATATGCCGATACCATCGTAGCCAATTCAAAAGCCTCTGCCCAGTTTGTATCATACCTCTCAGGGAGGTCCGATGTAGCAGTTATCTATCGCGGAGCAAACAGCGAACTCATCGAAAGTTTCGCGCCGCGTCAAGAACTTGTCCATCGATATCAGGGAAAAACAATCATCGCCTTTATCGGACGCCTGATTGACGGCAAAGGAGCACATGATCTCATCTCAGCTCTAGCGCTCCTTAGACGAACCGATATCCTCACCTATATTATCGGCAGCGGTCCAGATGAAGCTCGACTCAAGGAAATGGTTAGCATGCACCAATTGAACGACCAGGTTGCTTTCTTTGGCAATCTGGCATATGAAGAAGCCATAAGCACATTGAAAACTTCAGATATTGTCGTCAATCCGAGCTACACTGAGGGCCTCCCTACTTCTGTTACGGAAGCAGCTCTATGTCGCAAAGCGATTATCGCCACGGAAGTAGGTGGCACACCAGAGGTCATCTCAGGTACTCATGATGGATTTCTTATCCCGCCAGGTCAATCCAGTTTGATTGCCGAGAAAATCACTCTTCTTGTCGAAAATCCGGAACTCCGAAACACATTTTCGCAGAATGCGTATGAAGAGGTCCGAAACAAATTCAACTGGGACATATCTGCAATCAAGTATATAGAAATATTTCAGCGCATGGTGTCTGACAAAAAAACTTAATTGCAATCTATGTGCGGTATCGCTGGAAAAATTTCCTATAAAGATCACAATGTCTCGCCTCAAGAAATTGAGATGATGAATGATGCTATCAAGCACCGTGGTCCCGATGACGACGGAGTCTATATCTCGCCTGATAGTAAAGTTGGCC
>CAZHDL010000077.1:0-1835 GCA_964531045.1 uncultured Bdellovibrionales bacterium
CCGCCTAAGAGCGCTTTCGGGTACCCATGATTGGGATTGTTCTCACAAAATTTCATGAATTCGGAAAACTCTGCTTCTCGCTTCTTGACTACGTGACCCAGTTCCGGATCGCCACTTGATATATCAAGAGTTAATCGTCTCGAGTTCTCCTCGGTAATAGCCTCATTCAAAGACCGAAGATAGACACGATACTCACCGGAATCGTCGGGTCGTCTCGCTACGACTCCAACGCCCTCTCGATAGTCCATGAATTCATTGCCTTTTCCTACCTGAAGGCTTTGGTATTGTCCCGCATGAATCAGTTCGTGCTGAATGGTATCAAGCCGGCCTATGCCCTCTCTACCTAGTTCCTCAGCGTCTGTAATAAATGCCGTTTCAACCATAGTGCTATAGCCTCCAGCGCCAGTAGAGATTGTTTCCCCGAGTTTGACGTGATCCCCGCTAATTATACGTACTTGTTTGGGATCAAGCTCTATTGGTTCGAGTCCATGCTTTTCACGAAGAAGATTCACGTTTTTTGCTGCCCAAGCAAACATACGGCGCTCATCTTCACTTTTTTCTCGTTCATTTTCAAAGTTAGTAAGACGCGTTTGTTCCACTTCTTGATGATGAGCATTAAGAAGATGTTCTGCGTTTTCAGCCGTTGTTCCCACAACGCGATCTACCCGCATTATTGCTTTCTGTGGTTCACCCTCCAAGGGATTAGTATTCATATGTATATAAGCTAAAAGCGAGGCGTTATGCCCCGCTTTTATGCTACACCTTATTTCCCGTCCGCGGAAGTCTCCGCATCCGGGCAGGCTTTTCTTCGCTATTTCTTCTCTTCTTCTGGCTTTGCTTCCGCTGCTGGCCCGTCTGAAGCCGAGGCAGGCTCGGTTTCAGCGTCCTTCGCAGACTCTGAGCCTGTCGAAGAGTCGGAGCTTCCAGCTTGAGGATTGGCTTTTGCGGCTTCAGCTTCAGAAGCGGCCTTATACAGCTTCTCGCCAATCTTCTGAGCGGCTTGCGAGAGAACTTCAGTGGCCTTTTTGATGGCATCGAGATCATCGCCGTTCTTCACCTTGTTGAGCTCAGTGATCGCTTCTTCGACGGGCTTCTTCTCGTCGGCGGTCACTTTATCGCCTGCCTCCTTCATAGCCTTCTCGGTCGTGTAGGACAGCGTATCAGCCATGTTGCGGGCTTCGATGAGGGCCTTTTTGTTCTTGTCTTCCTCAGCGTGCATCTCGGCATCTTTCTTCATGCGCTCGATTTCATCTTTCGACAAACCGGTGCTGGATTCGATGCGGATGTTTTGGCTCTTCCCTGTCGCCTTGTCCTTGGCAGATACGGTGAGGATGCCGGAAGCATCGATGTCAAAGGTCACTTCAATCTGAGGCACACCACGAGGAGCGGGCATGATGCCATCCAAGATAAACTGACCGAGGGATTTGTTGTCACTTGCCATCTCACGCTCTCCCTGGAGCACGTGAATCTGGACACTCGGCTGGTTGTCAGAGGCTGTGGAGAATACCTGTGAGCGACTGACTGGCACGGTGGTATTTCTGTCGATGAGCGGCGTCCGGACACCTCCCATAGTCTCGATACCAAAGGTGAGTGGTGTGACGTCGAGCAACAGAACATCTTTCACCGAACCTTCAAGCACGCCACCCTGGATAGCAGCACCGAGGGCCACCACTTCATCAGGATTGACCGTGATGTTGGCCTTCTTGCCAAAGAACTTCTCAACAGAGGAGAGGACGAGCGGCATACGGGTCATACCACCGACCAAGACCACTTCATTGATGTCTTTGACTTCGAGCTTGGCATCGGCGAGTGCCTTTTTGACGGGCTCAAACGAT
>CAZHDL010000077.1:1845-2164 GCA_964531045.1 uncultured Bdellovibrionales bacterium
TCACCGACCAATTCTTCCAGCTTAGCTCGGCTCATCTTGATGAGCAAGTGCTTGGGACCATCGGCTCCGGCAGTGATAAACGGCTGGTTGATTTCTGTTTCCTGAGCAGTCGAGAGTTCGATCTTGGCCTTTTCAGCTGCCTCCTTGATACGCTGGAGAGCAAGCGGGTCTTTGGACAGGTCGATGCCTTCTTGCTTCTTAAATTCATCCAAGATGTAGTGGATGATGCGCTGGTCAAAGTCATCGCCTCCCAAGTGAGTATCACCATTGGTCGAGCGGACTTCTACCGTGTCTTCGGAGACTTCGAGGATGGAGATAT
>CAZHDL010000077.1:2174-4306 GCA_964531045.1 uncultured Bdellovibrionales bacterium
GTCCTCACTCACGTCCAGGACGGACACGTCGAAGGTCCCACCGCCCAAGTCGTAAACCATGATCTGTTGCCCGACTTTTTTGTCGAACCCGTAGGCGAGCGCGGCCGCGGTTGGCTCGTTGATGATGCGACGGACATTGAAGCCGGCGATTTCTCCCGCTTCTTTGGTGGCTTTGCGCTGCGAGTCATCGAAGTAGGCTGGCACCGTGATAACAGCATCGGTGATTTTCTCTCCGAGCTTTTCCTCGGCATCAGCTTTGAGCTTGGCGAGCACCATGGCGCTAATCTCTTGAGGCGAATACTCTTTGCCTCCCATGACAATCTTCACGCCCTCTCCTGCCTGAACCACTTTGTATGGCAGGGTCTTCATGTCACGCTGTGCGTCCTCGTCGTTAAAGTGCCGTCCGATAAGACGCTTGACCGAAAACAAAGTGTTCTCGGGATTGGTCACGCTCTGACGCTTGGCGAGCAGTCCGACCAATCGTTCATTGGTCTTACTCATGGCAATCATCGACGGCGTCGTGCGATTTCCTTCTTTGTTCTCAATAATCGTTGGGGTACCACCTTCCACGAATGCCATCGCCGAGTTGGTCGTTCCGAGATCGATACCAAGTATTTTACTCATAATTGTATTATTACTGCTTATTTATAACTTTATTAACAAATGAACATCTACGAATTATCAATTTCTAATTATCAATTTTCAAACAATTTTTTAATACTTCAATTCCTCAATTTTTAATGCTTAATTTCATGATGTAGTGGACCCTGCCCATGAGCCGCCCCACTGTTCGGTGAGACGGCCGAGCGCAAGGCTCTACTTCACCGATACCGTGACCTTCTTCGGCTTCACGGATTCCTCCTTTGGCATCGTGATGGTGAGAACACCCTTGTCATAATGGGCTTGGGTGTTGTCTCCTTTCACAGCCATCGGCAGAACGACTGAGCGAGAGAAGCTCCCCGTGCGGACTTCCTTGCGATAGTAGTCCTCACGCTTCACTTCCTTCTTCTCTTCGGATGACCCACTGACGGTCAGGACATCATTTTCGATAGTGATGTCGACCTTGGCAGGATCGATACCCGGCAGCGAGAGCTCTGCCACAACGTTGTCTTTGTCCTGATAGACATCGAGCGCTGGGAAGAAATCTGCCCCGAGAAACTCATCTCCGAAGAAACGGCTGAGGTCGTTCGTCGGCATAAATGGAATGAGATGGCGTGTCATATGTTCTCACCTCCTTTCGTTACTAATTTTCAATTTCTAATTTACAATTTTCAATCAATTTCCGATGTCACAATTTCTCAATTTTACGAAACATTGACTCTTGCTGCTCTAACTACCTTAGCACCCACTTTGTACCCCTTTTGAAGCACCTTGGCGATTTTGTGTCCTTTCTCTTCGACAGACTCAGAGCCTTCGGCTTCCCCTCCCTCTTCTGTACCGACGGCTTCATGGAGATTAGGATCAAATGCTTCACCCGGCTCGGCATCTATAGGAGTGACGCCATTATCGACTAACACGGTTTCCAGCTGCTTCTCGATATACTGGATACCGACCACCCAAGGACTGTCTTTTTGTTCCGGTGGGACATGCATGGTAGCGGAACGGAAGTTGTCGAGTACGGGGATGATATCGAGGACGAGTTTCTCTATCAGATAGCCACCGAGCTCCTTCTGCTGTACCTCCTGCCGTTTCTTATAGTTGTCAAAGTCTGCCTGCAATCGTTTCAAATCAGTCAGATATCCTTGTTCTATCATTCGAGACTCAGCTGCTTTGATAAACTGTTTTACAAGTGGGTGGTAGTCACCCTTCTGAATATCCTCTCCACTCACCCAAGCAAAGTCATTATGTTCACCACTCAACTGAATTTCACCTTCTTGATATTGCGCCAGGTATCCAATCCTGCAACGTTTTCCTATATTTACATCTACCACTCCATTCACGATATAACTGACATCACCTATTTCTTCTTTGACTTCACGACGTAATGCGTCGACAGGATCTTCGTCTTTATCAACACGACCGCCGACAAAAGACCAAACGCCCGGAGCCTCGACATCATCCTCGGAATTTTTCAGGAGAAGAAACTTTTTGTCCGTTGGAATATCTTTACCCAAGATGTCTATCGTGAAAAG
>CAZHDL010000078.1:0-4243 GCA_964531045.1 uncultured Bdellovibrionales bacterium
CCAAGCTCGGCTCCAAATGGAAGAAGCCCAACGGCCTGACCGCTATCCCAAACAAGCGTATCCATCTCTATCTCGAAAATCTCCCGATTGATAAGCCGTGGGGTATCGGACCACAAACGAGCGCACTCCTCAAAAAGTATGGCATCCATACCTGCCTCGACTTTGTCCGCAAGGAGGAGGACTGGGTAAGTCGTCATTTCCCCAAGCCCATCCAGGAAATTTGGTCTGAACTGCGCGGTCAAAGTGTCATGCCCCTCGAGACTGAGCCACGGCGTGACCATGCCTCCATCCAAAAAATGAAGACTTTTACACCGCCCTCGAGCGACCCGCGTTTTGTCTTTGCGCAACTGTGCAAAAACATCGAGTCCGCCTGCATGAAAGCGCGCGGCTATGAACTCGAGGCCAAGAAAGTATTTGTCCTCCTCCGTACTCAAAACTTTGAACACCACTTTACCGAAATCAAGCTCTCCCGCCCGACCAACTTTGCCCATGAAGCAATCAATCTCCTCAAGCCTGTTTTTGACAACCTCTTTCAAGCGGGCACTTTCTACCGTGCTACCATGATCAGTCTCATCGAGCTTGTTCCCTTTACTCATCAGCCCGACCTCTTTGGTGCCTCCCTACAAATAGAAGGCTATCGTCGCCTGTACGAAAAAATTGATGCAGTGCGTGCCAAGTACGGCAAACACACTCTGCACTTCGGAGCGTCACACATGGCACATCAGTTTGCTCAGCACGAGAAAGCACGTGGCAGTCTACCAGAGCGCAAGCTGCAGCTCTTCAAAGGAGAGACCAGGCGTAAACGAGTCGGCCTCCCGACACTCTCCATCACCCTCGATGAATACGATGCACAAATAAATACAAAGAAAAAAACCATAGGGAATCCCTATGGTAGTAGCTGCAGCTGAGAGGCCTCAGGTTGAGCGGGCTCTTGGTATATGCGCTCCACCTCGTCGACAACAAGGCGTTCGAGAGCCGGCCCAATCTCTAGGAGGGCATCCGTGGCACGACCCGACGCACGAAGGTGCTCAAAAAGCCCCCTGTATTTCACCCTTAGCTCCAAATGGTATTCCGATTCTGTGAAGCGATCACGAACCAGCACTTCAAAGAAGCCCGGCTGTTTGAGAAATCCCTGCAGTGAAAGGCGTTGCCGTTTGGCCAGGCGCTCCGCCTGCGCCATGAGCGCGTACCACTCATGCTGCGTCATGGAGAGAATCGCGCCGTACTCTTGATCGAGTACAAAGAAGAAGTTGGGAACCTGTCCCGCCCGCACACACAGCGGCTTCACCGCGAAAGACAAGCTCTTCCGCACTTCACTCCTCTCCCTATTTGTGAGTAAGGGACCCTCCCTCCACGGAGCGATTCTCAGCTTTCTCCCAAAGTACCAAGCGAGATCAGTAAGTGGCCCCTCATCACTCACCGTCACAGAAAAGGGTGGGATTTCCGGCCAGTAATACCGCGGGAATAATTCTGCCACGGCCGCGAGCAGACGGTTCTTCTCCCTAACGAAAGAACGAGCGTGCTCGAGCACTACGAGTGGCACGAACTGCCATGTATCGCATTGTTCCACGATGCCTCCTGTGTATTCACCCTTTTGGGTAGTCTGGTATAAAAGAACGAAATAGTAGTATGACCGAGAAAGATCCCTCCGTCAACCTTGAACGGATATTTATTTTTTCTTGGCACCGGTTGCCACAAAGCTGGCGCCAATCTTCCAGCGGCCACGCTCTCGAAATGCCGGGATGGTTTGTTTACGAGCCGCGTTGATCAGCCCGTTTAATACCAGATGGTGGCGTTTGGCATAGTCCGACAGTGTCAAAATCTCCTCTCCTTTCAGATAGGCGATGCGTTTATGGAGAGATTCCATGAGCGCGAAGGCGATGATTTTTTCCATGCGCTGCACCTGTCTCGTCGCATCGTACTCACGGAAAGACTGGTAGTAAATACCCTTTTCTTTGTCACGGATAATGATGGCGGGATACCCCCGACGAAACAATTGATAGTTGAGCAGGACACGCCCGATCCGACCATTGCCATCACAAAAAGGATGGATATGTTCAAATTCCAAATGAAAGCGAGCGATAGCGTCGGTCACAAAGTGTTCGCTCTCAGCAAACTGCTCCATGGCACGCCCGATGAGCGCCGCCACCTGCTCGGGAGCGGGAGCAATATGAGGGCCCACCCGCACGAACTCCCCTGCCTGGCGATAACGTCCCGCAATACCGTCATCGATATTGCTGATGAGCATCCGATGAAGAAGTAAGACAAAAGCTTCCGACCACGCGTGCTCTTCGGCTTTGACCTTGATATACTCCATGACCCGGGCCAGATTCTTGGCTTCAAACACCTCTCGCAATTCAAGCGTCCGGGTCACTTCCATTTCAAACAGAATTTTTTCCGTTTCTTTGAGCGTCAACGTGGAATTTTCGATGGCGTTCGAGTTGTACACTCCTTCGGGGATTTCAACCTCATCGAGCAGGCGTAACAAGGCCTCCTTGCCGGGCTTGAGGACATCATATGTTTTTTTTAGCTCTTCCAGACGCCTCCGGAAAACACCGCTCAGTGCCATAAAAAAACAGTTAATTTATATTTCTATTATACTAAATTAACCATTTTTTGTCAATATACGGTGAAAAAAGGCAGATAAGAGGCAATATTCACTCTTTTTTAGAGCGTTCGACTGTCATAGGCCCAATGGAGCAGCGCTTGGCGCTGACGCGGACGACAAGAGAAATCCCCTCGACGACAGTGCTGCACTACCTGCGCGATATGGCGGTTGATAGCTTTCCAGCGTTTTATCTGCCGCAGGTCTTCTTCGGGTAACCGTCGTCCCAGATAGTAGCGACAGTACCACTGAAACCAGCCACGCGGATCATCGGGATATATCCAGCCCTTCTCGCGCCACACAGAGAGTGGCTGCGAGGCCTTGATGTGAAAAAAATTTTTGTGAACGTCATATCCTTCCGGAGAGAGCTTGGCATCAGCAAACCAACTTTCTGGAAACTCATCCCGACAGTCGGTCATATACTTCCCACCAAACACCCCGAGTACGAGCATTTCCTGTGGTGTGAGATCGGGTTTGAAATCAGGATGAAAATGCTGACCCACCGGTTCAGTACAAACGTACTGATACCCCTGCTGCATCCGGTCATTGACGGTGATTGTTTTTGGTTTCATAGGAAATTTTTCACACTCGAAACATTTGAACGAGAACGGGTCCGAGGCGCATGCGCAACGGACCCAGTCCAGGGAAAACACTCCCTTGAAAATCACTTGGCGACGATACGCCGCCGCAAATAGGTGTAGAGCCGGCCACTGACACTGATACCTCCACGGTTTCGTTGATACCGGAAGACGTGTCGCCACGTTGCTTCCTGAAAGCGGTATTCTATCGTCATCAGGTAGCCTGGTCGCCCATAGCGTGCCTTGCGGATAGAAAACCGTGTGATGGTCACGTACCGATACAACTCATCCGGCCAAGCAGTCACGATACCGTGATAGTTGGCCAGGATAATTTGCATCCCCTTTTCTTTCTGGTACTGACGCAATTCACTGATACGGAAGATGCCACGCTTGCTGTAGCAAGATTCAATCTCGTAACCAGTGAACTCGATGGGGAATCCGCGTGCTAGGCCAAGAAGAGTATCCATGATGACCTCCTTTCAGGGTCGGTGTTGAAGAACCATCTTCAGTCTAAGCCTCCCATCACACGACGTCAACTTCCGCACATTATGAACGACAGCGCTCAAAGGCTGGGAGATGTCGCTCCTGCGAAGCATTCATGAGCTTCATAAACACGCTGGTAATATCAGGGTAGTTCGACACGACCGGCATCAGCTTTTCTCGGTACAATGTAGCATTGACCTGCTCCGCCTCCACTCCGGTTTGGCATGCTGCCGACACCGTATCAGGAACAGCTTGGGCTAGCACCGTGTTCTCCGGTACCGTCATCCCATACTTATCAAAGAGTGCCTTGAGCATGGCGATATGCTGTTCCTCCGCCCGAATAATCATACTAAACGGTCGCACTTGGCCAAACTTTCCGAGTACCGCCTGATAAAATGCCTGGGCATTATATTCGTCGGTCATGGCCAAACGCAGGGCTTCTTGGGCAGCGTCAGACAGTGTTCCGGCCGGATAGTCAAAACCATCCACGGACAAACACTCGTCCGCCACACAGTTCTCCCGATTCATACCCCTTCCCTGCTCACCATTTTTTTTATTCATACCATCGGCACGACCA
>CAZHDL010000079.1:0-4212 GCA_964531045.1 uncultured Bdellovibrionales bacterium
GTGAGGGGTGGCTTGAAGGTGGTGAGTTCCTGTGGGGTAGGTGAGCTCGCTTGAAAGGTGACAAAGGGAATATCGGTGATGAGGCAAAGTGGTGTTTGTTCATTGCCTTCGCCGATGGCGAGGACGGCAGCACTCGCCAGGCCATCGACGTGGTTTTGGTGGGTAGTAAAACGATGTCCAAAAATATCCGGGAGATTCTCGTAGTTTTTGAGGGCGTGAAACCCACTCCAGCCGATAGCGATGCCAAGCGTGCCACGACGAAGCGGCGTGGAGTGGCTATCGACCACTATGACACCGGCATTTTTGATAGCGAAACGCGTACAGAGATAGTGGCGTATTTTTTTGGCCGTTCTGTAGCTATCCCGAGGGAGCAAAGAATAGTGGCCGTCGGTATTGGAGGCATCGATACCGGCTCGGGCGATAAAGGCATTGTCGGTGATGGTAAGCGGGATACCGTAGGAACTTTTTTCTTTCGGGAGGTAGTAGTCACACTCGGCCATGACGGCTGCGTCTTTGAGTACCGCATCGTGCGGCAGAAATCGACCTTCACAGAGTGCGACCACTTTGGAAGTGATGACAAGAATAGACTGATCAGGAAACTTTTTGAGCGATCGGTCAAGGAGCGTAGTGAGTGTGGTCGAGCGGGGTGTGACCTTTTCGGTTTTAAGTGCAGTGACAATCATACAAGATTCTGGAATGGCATGTTGGCATTGGGTTCAAGTGTGCGGTATGACTGGAGAAGTGAGAGGCGGTCGGTGTCACTCATACGCTCGTAGCGGTAGGCCGCAGCGATGCCGATCATGGCCGCATTGTCGAGCGAGTAGGTAAATTCCGGGGTGAGGAATTGCGTGTCGGGAAATTCAGTGTCGATCAAGTTACGTAACTCCGTACGTAACCGGACATTGGCCGAGACGCCGCCGGCGATGACAAACGTGGCAGGGGAATAGAGTGAGAGCGCTTTCTTGGTTTTGCCGACTAGGACATCGACAGCTGCCTCTTGAAACGCGTGACACATCGAAGCAATAAAGTTCTCGTTTTTGAGCGTCTCTGGATTTTCTTTTTTCAAGGAGTAAAGAACGGCAGTTTTCAATCCAGAGAATGAAAAGTTGTAGTTGTCGGCGCCGAGCATAGGCCGCGGAAATTTTTCAGTAAACTCCTTCAGATTTTCAGGCGTCTGTTGTTCTCGTAAAGTATCTGCTCTACGACTAATTTCTGGACCGCCAGGATAGGGCAGTCCCAGCATGCGCGCCACTTTGTCAAATGCTTCTCCGACCGCATCATCTTGGGTCTCACCAAGAATTTCATATTGAAGATGTCCTCGCATAAGTACGAGCTGTGTATGAGCACCCGAAACAACGAGAGCGATGAGAGGAAATTTTACTTCCTGTTCTGCACTTTTCACTTTCAACTTTCCACTTTTTTCGCCAATAAAATTGGCATAAATATGTCCTTCCAAATGTTGGATACCGATGAGTGGTTTGTTCCAGATGAAAGAAAGTGTTTTGGCAGCCGTGACGCCGACGACGAGCGCGGGCATGAGGCCGGGACCAGCAGTTACGGCTAGTAGGTCAATGTTTTCGTGGCTTATCCCTGCTTTTTTTAGAGCTTCGTGAACAATAGGCACAATGTTTTTGATGTGTTCGCGAGAAGCTAATTGAGGGACTACTCCACCCCATTGGGTATGGAGTGCCGTTTGAGAGGAAACAGCGTTAGAAAGGATGGATGTAAAGCCATCATTGTATTCAGTGACCGCTGCCGCTGTTTCATCACAGGATGTTTCGATGGAAAGGATGTTCATACCCGGTAGTGAAACTTTGAATATGAAATAAATACTACGGCTATGCCCGTTTTCAAAGTTCTACTACCGGGCATAGTGTCCTTACTCTAGCGAGTCAGAGGAAAAATGGCAAGAAAAACACCCTCAAAGAGAGGGTGTTTTTTGTTGTGAGGAGAACGTTTTACCGAAGTGCCTTGAGTACGGCGATGAGAACAACGGCACCGACGAGTGCTACGACGAAGCTTCCGAGGTTGAAGCCACTGACGTTGCCACTGATACCGAGAAGGCTGAAGATCCAACTTCCGAGAACGGCACCAACCACACCGACGATAACGTTGAGCAGGATGCCCTGTTGTCCGTCGGTACCCATAAGCATGGAAGCTACCCAACCGACGAGACCTCCGAAGATGATATACACGAGAAAACTCATAAGGATGTTGTTAAAAGTAATGAGTGGTTATTGATCCTGACGATCAAGTTTAACAGCTGCTTCTGGCGTAGAGACGGTCTTGCCCATCACGAGCATCTTGATGATGCCCCAGGCTACAACGTAGTAGACCAGCATGGCGAGGAGAGTGGTCCATTCAAAGACATTGCCTTGCGCTTTGGACGCTCTGAAGACACTCACGAAGGGCGAGGCAAACGGTGCAGTGACCGTATAGATGAAACTGGTGAAACCAGCCCCAGCATTGGCACCAAGGAGCTTCAAAACGAAACGAAAGGCGAGGAGAACCTCGACGAGACCGAGAATGTACCAGACAATCTGCGTCCCACGATAGAGGGGCTGTGTGCTGCCGGATGATTGAGCATCCATAAAGTTCATGTTAACAATTACAACACGATCGGCGCGGCTTTGGCCATATGTGTACGTAATTAAAATGTTAACATTCCGTAGTATCTACAGTATACACGAGATTCACTAGAATAGCGAATTGGTAAGTGAAAACGAGGGAAACAAAAAACAGGGAAAAAAGAAAAACGGCTCGCTTGGTAGCGGGCCGTTGGGGCATCAGTTGACGCAATTCAATCCAGCAGTGAGTCGTGTCGCGTTAGCTGCAGCGGCAGAGCGGTGCGGGGGAGCACTCTTCGTCGTTCGGCGGGAAGTAACGGTTGGGAATGAAGGGGATGCCGATGGCAAGCCCGAACAGTCCGTAGAAGAGGAAGCTCATGAACGACGGGAAGGAACTTCCCGCGATGTGGAGGCCATTCAGATAGCTCATCCAGCTCATGCCCATGAGAAAGATCATGGCGCCAATGAGGGTCAGCTTCGCGAGCCAAGGCTTCGGCCCGCCGATCCAGCCGCCCATGCCGATCGACAGCATGCTCCCGCCGATGAAGACGAGGTTCATGTGAAGGCCGAGTCGGTTCGGATCTTGGATATCTGCCAAAATCACGCCGCCCAGGAACAGGGTACCGACAGCGTAGAAGAACGAGCGAACAGCGAGGTTGAGCATGGAAAGCTCCAAGATGACTTCCGTGAAACCCACGGCGGCATTACAAGCGAGTACCGCAATGTAACGACGTATCATAGCATATTTTATTGATTTTGTCTATAGATTTAACATAACAAAAAAGAGGCTTGGAAAAGCCTCAATTTTGATTATGGTGCGTAGTCTTCAAGAGGTTAAACGACTTGCATGTCGTCATGGACGGATGGGCTAAAGAGCATCAATAGTACTTACGGACTTATTTTTACTGCGGCATCACGGCAATCATAACGGCCATAAGGATAAGATAGGGGATGGCAAGAAGGAAACAAATGATCAGTATTTTATTCAATAATTTATCTATGGTGTGTTCTTGCTCCGTCGTTTGAGTGTCTGTTTTTTTATACCATTTCCTGCTTACGACAGAGATGATAAGTACAAGGAGTGCAAGACCAAAGAAGTTAGTGAGGATGGAAGTAAAGGGATCAAAAAATCCTACTACTGAATATATTCCTGAAGCTACGCTCTTTGAAAAAAACTGAGCAATATAGGCAAAACTTTCTACGACATGCACAACGAGCCAAAGAATAACAATGATTTTCGCTGCTCTTTCTGGCCAAAATTGATACTTGTTCATATTTTTATTTTGTGCGAGTAACCTACTTTTTTAATATATCATATAACAAGATAATTCCCTCTCTATAGGAATATGTTTTAAGAAAAAAATCCTGGGCGCTACACACAGGATGCTGATTACCCCAAGGGGAGTTACGCCTTGTCGTCTGCTGACGACTTCGTTGCCCAGGGCAGCGCCGAATACTCGCTCGCTCGTATCCGTCGACACTCGGCCAATCTCACCTTCGTTCGAAGCCTCGCACCTGCCCGTTCGACTCTCCTTGGGTACAAGTACCAAAAAACCACCACTCAAAAGAGCGATGGTTTTTTGGTAATCAGTAGCCCCAAGGGGAGTCGAACCCCTCTTACCAGGATGAAAACCTGGTGTCCTAA
>CAZHDL010000080.1:0-4172 GCA_964531045.1 uncultured Bdellovibrionales bacterium
ATGAACAATGCATTCCAAAAAGTGAGAGACTGATGCGTTTACTCGAATCGTGTTGAACATCTCCTTGCGCATCTTCTTGAGAAGCAAGAGCTGTCCCTCGCGCTTGCACCACATCTCTTCCTTGTGAAAGGTTTCCTCCAATACCCTGAATACTTCCAACGGTCTTCAGAACATGGTTTACCATGTCTTTCAAGGATGTCTTCTCTTCAGGACTCTCTATCTCAGCCGATTGACTGTTCGAAATAGTGCCCTCAAAATAGGGTTTTCCAGTTGGGTCTTCCAATATTTTTCCTGTAGCCTCTATTCGTGATTCAATCTTTACCTTGAACGGAACATCAGTCGCTGTTTTCTTTTCCTGTTTCTCTGGTTCCTCTAAGGAGAGAGCCTCTTCATTTGCAAGGAGAGCCTGATAGCCAGCTTTTTCAACGGCCTTCAGAGTTTCATCAGGAGAGGTTTGAGAGTCATCCAGAAGAAATGTGCCTTGACCCGTTTTATGATCAATCTTGACCTCGCTTACTCCTGGTAGCACGGAAAGCTCCTCCCCGATGAGTATCTCGCAGGAATGACAGGTCATGCCGCGGATAGATAATGTTATTCGTTTCGTCATACTCGTAGAATAGTCTTGAGAGAATTAGGCAGCTGAAACGGCATAGTCGGTTCCTTGAAGTGAAGCCTGTACTTCATCGAGAACGATCACTCTTTCTGAGGTGAGAACAGCCTCGCCGTTTTCTTGGAGCGCGAAGTCTGTCACACCAGCTATCTTTTTGATTTTAAGCGCTATGACCTTGAAGCAGGATCCGCAGTGCATTCCGCTTACTTTGAAATGGAGAGTATTCATAAGAGATATATTGAGTACGTTCGGATTATTGTCACTAAGAGTTTTTGGCGACCACTGTGAAGTTGCCACGATACATGCCCATAGAACAGGAAAACGGGATTTGTCCGACCTCTTTCGGAGTAAATTCAATCACATTTTCGCCTGCCACCAGATTCTTACGAACGCCAAGCTTGGAGGCAATAATAGTGCTCGCGCAGGTAAACTGATTGGTAGAATTGACTATCCACTTGACCGGAACTCCCGCTTGAACCGTGAACTGGCTTGGGGAGTAACCATCGGCTGCCTGGGTCATACGAACCACTTGCACGCCATTTTCAATCTTCACGCTCGGATCAGCAGACTTTACCGCCACTGCCTCCGTTTCAGCAGCTCTCGTCGAACCGAAGTCCCAGCCAGTCAAGTTCAGGCCGTTATTGACATTAAAGATGGCCAGCAAGATGACTACTATTCCTGCAAACTTGAAGAAACGCTGAGCAAAGATACCCTTGATCACCGAAGTCAGCCCACCAATTCCGAGAAGTCCAGGTGCCGTTCCGAGGGCAAAGAGTCCCATGATGAGACTGCCTTGTGCAAAGCTTCCTGTGCTCACAGCGTAGATCTGCATGGCTTGAGTGAAGCCACAGGGCAGGAAAAAGGTCATAGCACCGAGAACGAACGAATTTTTGTGACTGTATTCTCTTTGCTTGTCACTGATGCCCAGTAATCGACTGATTCCTTTAGGGAGAGCGAAGCTTACTGTTTCCAGTCGTGGACACACACCTGTCAATTTCAAGCCGAGGAGGAGCATAACGATTCCGACAGCGATAGTGACGACACCCAGGGTGGTGCCGGAAAGTTGGAGGAACGATCCGAGAGAACCGAGGAGACCTCCCAAAACCGCATAGGAAAGAACTCTTCCGGCATTGAAGAAGAGGTGTGGCCGAAACTTCTGCATCGGAGTAGCTTCCGGATGTTTTTCGGAATGTCTTGCCGATATTCCAAGAATGAGCCCTCCCACGAGAGCCAGGCACGTGGAAAAACCAGCGGTCAACCCAATAAGGAGAGCGACTGAAAGACTTGTCGGTTTTGCCGCGTTCCCAATGTTCACGAGATCGGATAGGCCCGTTTCTTTCAGAAGAAAGTAAAGTCCAAGCACGAAAAGAAACGCAATACCGAGATCCTTGTAATCACTCACGTTGCGACTGAACCACGGTTTCTTCCCTACCACCCCGATCGTATAACCAGCAGAACGTATGGCATCTTCAATCGCTTGCTTGCTTGGTTTTACCTCGTACGAAATCTCAGCGATACCTCTTTTGTAATTGACATGACTCTTCTTGATCTCTGGAATTTCAGAAAGTTTATCTTCGATGAGAATCTCACAAGACCGGCAATGCATTCCCGCAATGGGTACAACAAGTTTTTGCATAGGATAGATTTGTTTGAAGACTAAAATCCATTTCTGTGTAGTGAAATGGTTACAAAAAACGCCAGTGAAAGAAGTGAGTATCATCTCAAACGAGAAAATCACCCTCTCTGGCGTTTCAACAAATCTATTCTTTTTTGGCTACGGAAAGTAGAACCTCTGTGAGAAGAGGTGGTCCAGGAGGCGACGAATTAACAAAACCCGACTCGTCAATTGGCAGGTATGCTACCGAATCCCAATGGGTGATTGCTAAAACAGGGAGTTCGCTAGAACCATTTACTTTTTTCACTGTCCCTGTTTTTGATATTGAGTTTCCACAGGAGATCGTACAACCATTGATGCTCTTCGAGGTTGAGTCACAGGTAGCACAACCAGGATTTACTTGATTGCTCTCCTCTGTATTCTCGTAGCCCGATGCCCCTCCCATATCTGACATCTGCATATGGGAGGCCGCAGACACCCCCATAGGAAAAGCACAGAAGCCGCTTGCAAAGAAAGCGAAAGCCGCAATAAAGCCGAAAGAAGCAATTTTCTTTGAAGTTTTCATAAACACTTACACTATACTACTTTTTTCCGATTATCTCAAGGGGAAGGAAATTTATATTTACTCTAAGTGCTCTTCACCATCTGCGTCTTCGTAAACGCCCTAAACACACCCTGAGCGAAGACTGAACCACGTCTCCGTTAGACATTATGATGTAAGCCGTACTTTGCTGGCAAGTGTCATAGAGATCTTTGTTTTCCTCAATGGAAGACCCAAATGAGATGAGTCATCTTATTCAGGTGTAGTACAAAATGTGAGGGAATGTCAACGCATGGCTATAGTTATCCACCGCCCCGCTTGACGGTTCATACATGATCCCCATATACTAGACATACAACTTAGAGATATAACTTCTGCAGTCGTCCTCTTCAATTCTCGAAGAGAGACGTAGGTGAACAAGATTTTTCTTGGGCGCAGGCAGAGTTACTTGATCGGCTTTTTATAAGCTTGTCAGCTAACTCCGTCTGCGCCCTTTTTATTTGTTAATCATTATCCATAACCATATGGAAAAGAAAGAATTGGAGATCCAGTATCTCCCCATCGCATCTCTCCGCCCCGCGGAATACAACCCTCGCAAGCACTCGAAAGAGGCACTCGAGGAATTGAAGAAGTCGCTGTCACGTTTCGGTGCCATTGATCCAATCATTCTGAACGGTGCTCCGAACCGGATGAATGTCGTTATTGGTGGCCACATGCGCTTGAAGGCGCTCAAAGAATTGGGCGAAAAGAATGTACCGGTGGTCTACATTAACCTGCCAGATATTGAGAAGGAAAAAGAATTGAATATCCGGCTTAACAAGAACACTGGTGAGTTTGATTGGGATCTCCTTACTGACTTCGGCGAGAGCTTCCTCAAAGAGGTTGGCTTCTCTTCTGAAGAGCTCGACGATATCTTTGCGGTTGAAGGAAGTCCGGAAACCTTCGACCTGAAGAAAGAACTCGAGAAACTCGATATCAAAGAGATCAACATCAAGAAAGGCGATGTCTACGATTTGGATGGCTCACGCCTCATGTGCGGAGATTCAACCATTGAAGCCGACATGTTAAAGCTCATGGAAAATGAGAGAGCTGATATGGTGCTGACCGATCCGCCTTACATCCTCGATTATCTACACGGCAAGAAAAAGAACGGCAAGGCGACTGAAGGATTCGGAGCCAAACGTGATCGTCGTTACCTCGAAACGGATTCCTTGCCGGATAACTTCACCGAGCTTTGGATGGAAAACATTTCAAAGATCGCTAAGCCCGACTTCCACATCATCGTGTACGAAAACTGGAAGAACATTCGGACGATTTGGGGAGCCATGGAGAAGTACTGGAAAGTGAAGAATATGATCGTATGGCATCTCCCCAATCGAATGCAGGGATTTGCTGCCAAGTACAAG
>CAZHDL010000081.1:0-4141 GCA_964531045.1 uncultured Bdellovibrionales bacterium
CCGGCCAATTCAAAAGAAACTGTTTAATTTCCGAGAAAAAGAGCGGGAAGAACACGGCCAGGAGGAGTACCCCGGCAAAAAAGAGGAGCGAGTACGAGATAACGACCGAGGCCGTCCGAGACAGGCCAAATTTCTGAAGTCGGGTGATCGCCGGGACCAGGGCCGCAGACGTGAGCACCGCGAGGAGCACCAAGACGACTACATCTCGGAGGAGATAGAGGACATAAGCTACCGCCAAGAGGAGCACTGCTCGAATGAGCACCCTCGTCCCGACTTCGACGTGTTCGTTAACGGTCATAGACTTTTGAGTCAAAGCACAATAATCAAAGCACAAAAACCAAACGACTTTCAAAACCTAAAAACACAGTTTGCTTCGTTTGGATTTTTGGTCTTTGTGTTTTGTTTGGCATTTGTGTTTTCTGTTTTGTGTTTTTAGAAAACTAATAACTTCTCCAGTTTCTTTTTATCAGCACGCGGTCCTATTACTGCTAAGTTCAACTTCTTATTAACGAAGATATCCTGAGCCACGCGGAGGATGTCATCGGCCGTCACGCGATCGATGTGCTTCCGCTTTTCTTCGGGGAGAGTGATCTCACCGCGGATGGTCTCCTGACTGACGAGATACTCCACGACATCGTCCGAGCCCTCGAGGCCCATAGCGAGCTTGCCCTTGATATATTCTTTGGCTTTCTTGAGTTCCTCCGTATCAACTTTTTCAGTCGCAATCCTGCGATACTCATCGAGGATGACCGTGATAGTCTGCTCCAGGTTCTCGTGTTCCACTCCTGCCTGGGTAGCGAGATAGCCAGCATCATGATAGCTCTCGGTCATGGTGTGGACACTATAGGCCAGTCCGCGCCGTTCCCGCACCGCCATAAAGAGCCGGCTCGACATCCCACCCCCAAGGAGAGTCGAGAGGACTGCGAGCACATAGCGATCCGGGTGATACATATCGTACGACCGGACGCCGAGGATGAGCTGGGTCTGATCAGTTTTCTTGTTCTGGAGGTAGACCTCCGGGACCGACTGCTTCTTGGTATTTTTCTTGAACACGGGTTTCTTGCCGGTCCGGATACCCGCGAAGTGCTTTTCGATTTCTTTCTTCACCACCTTGGGATCAATCTTGCCGGCCACCCCGATTACCACGTTTTCGGCGACATAGCCACGATTGAGGTATTTGATAAAGTCACGTCTCTGAAACCGCTTGAGGTTTTCCTTGGGGCCGATGATTTCCCAGCCAAGCGGCGTATCACCGTAGAGATGAAGCTCCCAGAGGTCACCGATATGGCGCATCGGCATGTCTTCATACATATTGAGTTCTTGGAGGACTGGTCCGCGCTCACGGTCAATTTCTTCTTGCTCAATCTTGGCATTGAGAAACAGATCACTGACAACATCCAGCGCTGTGTCCCAGTGATGAGCTTCGACTTTGGCATAGTAGGCGGTGCGATCTTTGCCAGTATAGGCATTGTACTCGGCACCGATGGCATCGAGCTCCTTCGATATATCCATCGCGGTCGGACGCTTGGCTGTCCCCTTGAAGAACATGTGCTCGAGGAAGTGTGCGAGGCCATTCTCGGCCCGCGTCTCATAGCGTGACCCTACCCCGGTCATCACGATGACGGTCGCTGTCTGGGTCTCCTGCATAGGTGCGAGCAGTATCCGGAGTCCGTTCTTCATGGTGTGTTTCTGGTATTTCATTTGGGTAGTATTTAGAATCTTGAATCTAGAATCTTGGAGAGGCTTACGAAAGATACCTGTGAAGTTCTTCAATCTTCACGCGTTCTTGCTGCATGGTGTCGCGGTCGCGGACAGTGACAGCACCATCGGTGAGAGTATCGAAGTCAACAGTGACACAGTATGGCGTACCGATTTCATCCTGACGACGATAGCGTTTACCAACGTTGCCATTGTCATCGAACTCACAACGGAAGTCCTTTTTGAGGGTCGCAAATATTTCTCGTGCCTTCTCTACCAGTTCCGGCTTGTTCTTCATGAGCGGAAAGACCGCTACCTGCACCGGGGCAATTACGGGCTTCAAGTGAAGCACTGTCCGAACATCGTCACCATCCAGTTTTTGTTCTTCAAACGCTGAAGCAAGGATAGCGAGCATGGCGCGATCCGCTCCAAATGCCGGTTCAATAACATGTGGACGAATCTTCTCATTCGTCTCCGCATCCAAATAGCGTAATTCTTTTTCGCTCGCTTTCTCGTGTTGCTCCAAATCAAAGTCTCCACGATAGGCCAATCCAAATAATTCCTTCTGACCAAATGGAAAATCAAATTCGAAATCAATAGTCCGTTTACTGTAGTGAGCACGTTCGCCATCAGGGATATCCACCGCATGTGTCTTCTTGGCATCGATACCCACCTCGCTCATCCACTGCTCCATTTCTTTCTTCCAAAACTCAAAAATTTCTTCCCAATTGGATTTCATGGGATTAAAGAAATACTCAAACTCCATGAGATCAAACTCTCGCGTACGAAAAATAAAGTTTCCGGGAGTAATTTCATTTCGGAAGGCACGACCATTTTGCGCAATTCCAAACGGTAACTTCTTGCGACTGGTCTGCTGGACCTGGACGAAATTCACAAACATCGCCTGGGCAGTTTCAGGACGAAGGTATGCCACGTTGGCACTTTCTTCAGCGGGACCAAGAAAAGTCTTGAGCATCGTGTTAAACTGCTGAGTTTCCGTCCAGTCATTTTTCCCACACTCGGGACAACTGATATCTTTCCTATCGATAACCTTGCCAGCTGCGTCAGTGAAGCCAAGGTGATCTGCTCGAAAACGAGAGTGACACTGCTTACACTCAACTAGTGGGTCACTGAAATTCCCAACATGTCCACTCGCCTCCCAAACTTTGGGATTCATGATGAGGGCGGCGTCAATACCAACCACGTCTTCTCGACTCTCCACAAAAAACTTCCACCAATGATCCCGGATATTTTTCTTCATTTGCGAGCCATAAGGACCGAAGTCCCAGCTGTTGGCGAGGCCACCGTAGATATCACTTCCGGGAAACACAAAACCTCGGCGCTTACAGAGCGACACTATTTTCTCCATCAAATCGTTTTTTTGTTCTGGCATAGTGGATATTGATCCCGCACCTTTTCTATGAAGAAATGGTGGCTATTTCTTGTACGAGCCGATAGGCGGCTACGCCTTAAAATCTTTGCTTACCGAGGTTACCCACGGAAAAGGTGTGGGATTGACAAAATTGATATTTTCATGGATAGTACTCTGGTACCTTCACAAGTCCATAGTACAGGCAAAAGCTTCATTGCTCAAGCCTATTTGGACTTGTTTCGTCCTTTTCAACCCCGGGTCCACCACGACCCCACCAGGAGACCTAGTTGGACAAGATCAATTTCGTTTACCTCAGCGCCATCATCATCGGTGGCATCGGCTTTCTTTGGGCAATCTATCGCACCATGAACAAAGAGAGGCCTGCTTGCCCGCAACCCGACTGTGGCTGTGCGGAATCCGATGAACTCGGGCCTGACATGACCGGGCGCCAGCGCTACCAATGCCAGAGCTGTGAACACATCTGGGCGGTTGACCAATGCCAACCGACCGACCCAGCTAAAACCATGCGAATGAACTAAAGCGCATGAAAGCGTCGCTGGTACCATTCCTGTGTGGCTTCATCCTGGTGGTGATCTGCGCCATGGTGATACTTCATCAAAGGCTTCGGCCCACTTGTCCTTACTCCCCGTGCCATCGCTACGGACGGGAGATGGATGAGGTGGCGTATGGCCAGAGTAAGACGTCGTGCTACGCCACCTATCGCTGTGCCTGCTGTGGCAACAGTGCCCTATTCAGTTGGGAGCACGGGCGACATCTGGACTAAGCTCGCGAAACAACACGGCGCGTACGGAGAACCATTCCGGCCGCGCTTTTTTCATATCAAAATCTATTTTGTGAAACGGAGTCGCTCCATGAGGCGCATATAGAAACGTAGGTTGTGCTCGGAAGCAAGGCGGAGGGCGAGGGGTTCGCCCACTTTCAAGAGATGTTTGAGATAACTCCTCGTGTAACGAGTACAGAGCGTGCAGTCACAGGTCGGATCGACAGGAGTGAAATCACTCGTAAACTGCTCGTTCTTGATATTAATTGTTTCATAAAAATCTTCCGATA
>CAZHDL010000082.1:0-4141 GCA_964531045.1 uncultured Bdellovibrionales bacterium
GCGTGTCCGTATCTTTTTTGGTGTCTATTTTTTCAAAGGCGTGAAGGGCAGTGGTATGGTCTCTCCCACCCAAGAGCTCGCCAATAGTAGAAAATGGCATACCGAGTTCTTGCCTTAAGAGGTACATCATAACCTGTCGAGGGTGAGAAACTTCCTTTTTACGGCCCTTTTTAATGAGATCTTCTCGGGCGACGGTATAAAAATTACAAATAGCGGTAAAAATATCTTCGGTCTGGAGATTTTTTTTGTTGTTTTCAATCAATTCTGCCAGAATTTTCTGAGTATTCTCAAGCGTAGGGGCTATTTTATGGAATTCTGAGTAGGCGACGACTCGGTTGAGGGCACCTTCCAACTCGCGGATGTTTTGGGAAGCATTTTCAGCGATAAACCTGACGGACGCTGGGTCGAGCGTCACCCCCTTTTCGCCGAGCTTGGATTCAAGGATGGCGATACGCGTCTCGAGCGTCGGCCGACTGATATCGGTAATCATCCCTCCCTCAAAACGTGAGCGGAGACGATCTTCGAGCGTAGGGATGGCTTTAGGTGGGCGGTCACTCGAAATAACAATCTGCTTATTTATCTGGTAAAGCGCATTAAAAATATGAAAAAACTCATTCTGTGTCTTTTCTCGGCCGGAGAGGAACTGGACATCGTCAATGATGAGGAGATCCATTTGTTGGTAGTATTCCTTGAATTTGTCGATTTTTTGATTCTTGATGGCATCGACGAGTTCAGTGGTAAAGCGTTCAGAAGTAATGTATTTAATGCGCTTATCAGGGGCATTTTGGATCACTTCATTGCCAATAGACTGAAGCAGGTGTGTTTTGCCGAGGCCAACTCCCCCATAGATAAAGAGTGGATTGTAGGCCATGCCGAGGTTCTGAGAAACAGCATAACAAGCAGCCCGGGCGAGCTCATTATTTTCAGCCACAATGAAGTTCTCAAACGTGTAGCGACTGTTTAAGTTGGTTTCATGAAAAACCGGGGTAGTATGAGGAGTAGAGCCAAAAGATGGCTGTTCAATGATTTTTTTCCGCACAAAACCGGGATGGGCACCGGGAGCCTTGATGGCATCAATGTTTTTGAGGGAACCTGCAGGGACAGGGTTTATCTTTTCTGGTGAGAGCGTACAACGAATTTCCCTTATGCTCGGGTCGAGCTCCTTCAAGGCCTTCAAGATGTAGAGATTATACTTGTTTTCAAGCCACTCTTTGGCAAAACCATTGGGGACACCGATGGTTACCACTCCGTCAGTAGTATCATTGATGCTGGTATTCTTGAACCAGGTTACAAAATTAGCCTTTGAAATGGTGAGTTCAATCTGTCCCAAGACAGCCTTCCAGAGTTCTTCGTTCGTCATAGGGAGGAGTTATCAACAGTGTGTTCAAACATGGGCCAAAACTCCTGGGTCGCAGGCTCCAGATGTTATCTTTACTCGAGTGAAAGCCATTATAACATGGGGTTGGGAGTGAGGCGAGGGTCGTCTGAAAGGGAAAGAGTGGACAACAGGTGGATAAGTCAAAAATGGCGTGATTTTAGTAAAATATATGAGGCGTAGGGGTCAGATGGGAAGATGAGGATGGGCTCTAGTGAGCTACGCTTGACTTTGTTTGCTTTTCTGGTACACTGGACAAACGTTTCCACTAAGACTAATCTTTCCTTGAGTATGTCAAAGAAAACATACCAGCCGAAAAGCCGAAAACGCTCCCGACGCCATGGTTTCCTTAAGCGGATGAATACCAAGGGCGGCCAGGCGGTTATTGCGCGACGGCGTCGCCAGGGCCGAAAACGGCTTACCACGGCCTAAATCTGGTTTCAGTCGGCAAGGTAGAACCTCCTTTCACATAAAGTATGTTCCCAAAGAGCTGGCGTCTCAGAACAAAAGACGATTTTGAAAGGGTCTTCCGTACGGGAAAGCCCCTTTTTTTTGGCTTTGTTGGCTGTAAGATCGCTAGGAGTTCACAGAAGCATATTCGCGTGGGCTTTTCTCTCAGCAAGAAGCATTTGGAGAAGGCTACCTCTCGAAACCGCCTGCGCCGGGTCATTTCTGGAGCCTGCGAAACACAGTTTTCTCAAGAGATTCGCTCTCAAGGATACGACATAGTTTTTTTTACCACAAAAAAGCCACTTTCTCGCGATTTTCGGCCCTTTGCCAGGGTGGTTCAAAACGTTGTAGAATACATAGGCGCTTAAGTTTTTTTACCCGCATCCATTATGGGAGAGCTGTTTCATAGTCTCATTTACCAGCCGGTCTACAATGTCTTGGTATTTTTCTATAATGTCGTACCGGGGCATGATTTTGGTATTGCGATTATTTTGACCACACTCTTTATTAAGACGCTCTTTATCCCCCTCTCTAAGAAGCAAATTGAGTCGCAAAAGAAGATGCAGGAGCTCCAGCCCAAGCTCAAAGAGATCCAAAAGAAGTATAAAGACAACAAAGAGGAGCAGACCAAAGCCATGATGGCGCTCTATAAGGAACACAAAACCAATCCGCTCGGCGGGTGTCTCCCCCTTATTGTCCAGCTCATTGTGCTTATTGCTATCTACCAGGTGATTGTGAGTATTTCAGACGCTGGCTTCGCTATTAAGCAGAGTGACCTCTACTCCTTTGTGGAAAACCCTGGGATGGTCAGTCATATCTTCCTCCACTTCCTCGATCTGACCAAACCGAACTATGTACTCGCGTTTCTCTCGGCTATTGCCCAATACGTCCAGGTTAAAATGCTTTTCCAGAGCCAAAAGAAGGACGCTCCGGCCAAAGCCTCCACTGATGAACCCGACTTTGCAGAGATTATGAATAAGCAGATGCTCTATCTCGGTCCTGGGATCACTTTCTTTATCGGGGTGACTTTTCCAGCAGCCCTCGCCCTCTACTGGCTGTTCTCGACCCTCTTCATGATTTTCCAGCAAATGGTGATTTTCAAGGCTAAGCAGTCGTAACAGATTTCCCCTATGACCACAGAAAAAAGCGTTGCCCTCCGAGGAATACTTGAGGAAGTGCTCAATAAATTGGGTTTTGTACCGTCCGATATTTTGATTGACGCCAATGAGGCAGAGGGGCGGTACTATTGTGCCGTGACGATTGAGGAGGGTCAAAACTTTCTGATTGGTCAGTACGGCATGAATTTGGCCGCCCTCCAGCACCTCGTCCGGATCATCGCTCGTAAACAGATTGGCGAACGGCTGGATATCGTCGTAGATATCAACCAGTATTTTACGGAGAAGAAGCAACTTCTCGAGAAAGAGGCAAAACTTGCCCTCGATGAAGCCCTCCAGAACAATATTTCTGTAGCGCTCCGCCCAATGCTCCCTTATGAGCGCAAGATTGTCCATGGGTATCTCTCAGCCAATGACAGCGTGATCACCGAGAGCGTCGGGAGTGGAGAAGAACGAAAAGTCATGGTCCGCCCAAAGCCAATAGTGAGCGCCTAGCGGCACACAATCAATTGATGGAGGTTTTTTATGGTAATTGCCAGAAAAATTGCCTATAACGTGGTACTCAACTCCTTCCTCAAGGTGTTTTCCACGGTAGCCCTCTCGCTCCTCTCTATCCGACTCATGACGGAATATCTCGGACAGGATGGCTTCGGTAAGTACGCTACCATCCTGGCTTTTTTTGCTTTTTTCTCAGCCATTGCTGATCTCGGGCTGGGTTCGGTCACTGCTCGTGAGATATCACGTGAGGGAGCGAACGAGGGGAAAATTCTTGGTAATGTCATTGCTCTCCGACTTACGGCGTCACTGGCCTTGCTGTTCCTGGCGCCACTAGTAGTGCTCCTCTTTGGCTACTCGCTCGATGTTGAGATTGGTATCTTTATCGCAGCACTGGCTACCGTATTCTCAACCCTGTCGTTCGTTTTGAACGGGATTTTTCAGAAGAATATTGCCATGGACAAGGTGGCCATGATCGAATTCTTAGGCAAAATCTTTCAGGTAAGCCTGATTGTGCTCGTCATCAAGCAGGACTGGGGATTTCTCCCGATTGCCTGTACTCTCATTGCTTCGCTCTCGTTCAACGCGCTCACCGCATTCATATTGAGTCGACGGTACGCGACGTTTCGACTCCAGTTTGATTTTGCTTTCTGGAAGGAATTTCTCCGCCATTCGTTCCCGATGGGTGTCACGGCTATGATTACCT
>CAZHDL010000083.1:0-4049 GCA_964531045.1 uncultured Bdellovibrionales bacterium
CCGAAAGCGCTCTTAGGCGGAGATGTTTTGCATTCGGAAATAAATCCGGAAAACGGTCGACCAAAAGTAAGTCCCTTTAGTTACTATGATGAACGTCAAGCGATGTGGAAATTGTTTGATACAATTCATGAGAAAAATCCCGCGGCGTTCCCGGGAAAGTCACAGGGAGAAGCTCGAGAAGAAATGTTTGATATGGTGACCAAAGCTTCTCTTGATGGTAATTTATTGCCTTTTGGCCGTCTGATGAACGACACCTTTGGTCGTGGCACATTTCGTGAGTATGGTCATCTCCAAACCGCTCAGGAAATTGTGAACCTGATTGATTCGCTGGATGCAGTCAAAAAAGGAACTGAAACGGAACCCATCTCGACTACGCTCTAGCGTAGACGGAAAGTAAGGTGTAGCATAAAAGCGGGGCGTTATGCCCCGCTTTTAACTGAAATAATTATTAATGAACCGTTATGTCATCATTCGAAACGGGGGAGCCCATACAAGAAGTACCCAAATCAATCGAGGGTCCACAGGCGCAGTTTCAGGCGACCTGTTTCGCTCGAATTGATGAACTGGTTGCACAAGGGATATATCCATTGCAGTATGCCGAAGAACGAAAAGAAGCCGCTCGACTGATTGAAGATGGTCTCACGGATCCTGAAGCTCAAGGAAAAGCATTTGCTGAAATTGGCATGGATGCTATCAAAAAATTTCAAGAAATAGTGGATGAGACGGAAGTGGAAGTTACTACCAAAGTTGAGGAAGCTATCGGTAGACTCGATGAAATTCAGATTTTGCTACTTGAGCGAAAAGTGGTTCCAATTGATATGAAGGAGCGCTTAGAGCATGTTCGTACTACGCGTAAACTTATTGCCTCTCTCTTGTTTGAATTTCGAGAGCGGTTTGATTCTGTCCGAAGTCTTCAGGCCAAGCTCTCCGTTTTGACCAGTGACGAAGATTTCCGGTCTCTCCTCGATCGCATGAAGGAAGAAATGGAAGGCGAAAAGTAGCCATTTTCCCACTTTACAAGGGAAATTTGTACGGCTTTACAGTCGGGAAATTAGGAGTAGCATATAAGCGGGGCATTTGGCCTCGCTTTTATCAGATTTATGAAACATAGTAACTATATTCAATTTTTACTTATAGTACTTGAGATTATTTTATTATTAATATTTCTTTCACTTGTCAGATTATCTAATATGAGCATAGATATTTTTTTTACGAATATATGGGATTTGGCATGGAAACTATTCCTATTTGTAGGATTTATATATTTTTTATTTCTACTCTATCGCATCACTGTAACTGAAAGAAAAATATTAACACTATATACTGATCGAGATAAAGCGATAGCTGATGTATCATGCGAAACTGTATCTATGAGAGTAATCGATGGGAAAACAAGAAATGTTGAACTACAGTTTCAAGGAAAAATATCTCCATTAGAACGACAACGCAAATTTGACCTAGAGAAAATTCCATTTTTAAGGAAGTAATTATATAATTATGAGCAGTATTAATTCAGATAGTATAGAAAACTCAACAAGAAGGATTGCTGACTCATTGGAAAAGATCGCATTACAACTTGAGCAAATTAACTCTGAATTAAGAGATATTAAAGAAAACATAAGACACTCTGTAAAAATGAATAGTAAGTGAAATGTAAGATTCGTTAATTTTCTTGTATGCCTCAAACCGAAGAAAATCTTGATGTTTTTGATGAGAATAACCAGCCGACGGGTGTGGCACTTCCTCGTCGGCAGATTCATGCCGAAGGGTTGTGGCACCGGACGGTGCATATCTATCTCTTTCGAAAAGGTGCTGATGGACTAGAATTCCTCCTTAATTTACGCTCCAAGTTGAATGAAACAATGCCAGGTTGTTGGAACACGCGCTTTGGTGGTCATATCAAAGCTGGACAATCTGTAGAAGAAGGGGTCCGAGATGAATTACAAGAAGAAGTCGGACTCGATACAGGTAACCTCAATCTTATAGAAGGGGAATGGCAGAAGCGAGACTTTCCGCCAAATCGCGAATATACCAAGGTTTATTTCCTCGAATACACTGACAGTCTCGAAAATTTGAAATTCAATGATGGCGAGGTAGACGAAGTAAAATGGATGACTGTCGAAGCTATCAAGGAGGATATCAGAAAAACTCCTGAAGCCTACTCTGCCTCTCTTAGTGGCTTCGAAAAAATCTCAAATTACATAGCGTCTAGAATGAAGCTTTCTTAATCTCATCTTATACATCACTCATAATAACAAGAAGTTGTCCTTATGCGTCTGAGTAAATTCTTCCTAGTGATTCTGACCTTTCTCATCGGAATGATTGCACAACTCATTCCATTTTTGTTGAGTATGGATTCACCCATGAGTTCAATTGGCTTTCCGTTGACGTTTCTTTGGGAGGGCCCAAATGATGTCTATGTCGGAGCATATTCGTATCAAAAGGCTCATGGATTTCTCCTGAGTAATTTCATTATAAATTGCCTCTTCTTTATTGGGTGCGCATTTGGAATCGATTTGTGGTACAAATTTAAAACGGCAGGTCGGTTGTGACTCTGCCGTCTTGTTGGGCCGGCTGTTGCCGGCTGGAGGGGTTTAACCCTCGATGATGGTGAGCTTGCCCGCTTCTTGGGCGGCCGATGTGAATGCCACAACGACGTCCACCAGGGACAACTGATCGTTGTGGGCCAACTGAAGTCTCCAACGATAGCCGACCATCACCTCATACATCTGCGGTAGTTCGGCGTCGCCGTAGTTCAGATTCTGCAATTCCTGCTGTGTTGCCGTGAATCCCGGCAGGGCAGGAAATTGCTTGAATTGTTCTGCGAACCACTTCTGGGCCGCGTCCGCCGAGTAAAATTCATAGCCGGTCATGGCTCTTCCTTGTGGCGTTCGTGACTTTACGAACCTCCCATGATAGCACATTTTGACACAAAAGTCAATAGTGCTGACTTGTGCGAATATATACCTATTAGCCGTATTTACTGAAGCTAGGTTTCTTTTGTGACTTGTTTTTCTTGCAAATTGCTGTAAGCCATGATACTTTCGATGCGTGTTACTGAGTCCTTTTGCGAAGGAGATAGCGATGGCTTGGATTTTAAGAGAACATTCGGCGTGGCTCAAGGAACACGGCCGGCAAGATGAGACCGGCTGGGTTTGTCAGACGACTGGTGCTGACATCAGCTTCTTTGAAAGCGGACGTTCGATTCATGACTTTGGCATCGGTGCTGGTTCTGGCGAGGTGCGACCAGTACTCCATCTCTATTGCACCGGCTGCAATCCTGACTACCAGCCGCCGCCTTACGGTACTCCGATTCAGGAGAGTGAATTGCTTGAGGGCTGAGACAGCTCTGTATTTTTCAGCTGTAGCGGGAGGAACGCCTCCCAGATAATCCGATGGCCGGCTATTGTATAGCTGGTCATTTTTTATAACTTTTTAAAAAAATTGAGTAAAAGAATTACGTAATTCGTTACGAAACAAAGAAAAACGCCGGCTCTCACGTGGAGAGTCGGCTTGATTGGTGTTTCGCTAGTGCTTGGCGTCGGCCTGCTAACAGGTGGCGTCCTTGAGTAATGGCCAGAGGGCAATGAACAACAGGATGGAAATCAACCAGGCGCCGACGGCGAAGAGCGTGTTGTAGGGGTACACCGAGATTCCCTGTGGGTACACGGTCTCGCCCTTGTTTTGGAGACTTTCACGCAACTTGATGAGGACGTTTGTCTTCTCGAGTGGCGCCGAGGCTGTCGGCAAAGATTGGAGCTCGCCGAGCGAAGCTTTGAGGTTGCCGTACCAGAATCCGATATCTTCATCCGGCGTCTTGTAGATAACGTTGGTGTAGCCCTCGGTCAACTTGCGTTCTTCGAGGCACTTCACCGCCGTCCCCAACTCCTTCTGCGCCATTTCGACAGTGTTGGCGATGGCAGCCCGATCGATGTAGCCGCCACAATGACGCCTGAAGTCGATGTTCTGGTAGATGCGGAGACCGCACCATGCCAGCAACAGAAAGAACAAGAAAACAAGAATTAGGTTCTGCCTGGATTTTGCGTAGA
>CAZHDL010000084.1:0-1803 GCA_964531045.1 uncultured Bdellovibrionales bacterium
GACTTTGAAAGCAAACTCACCTCTTCCAAATGGGCCAAGACCAATACAGGCTCTCCAGGACACCGTATACCAAGACATTCTGAGACTCCTTGAGCTTGGCGTCTTGGTAAAAAATCCAGAAGGAGGAATAAGCTCACGCTACAGTCTAGCCCCCTAAAGGTTTTTTAGATTACTAAAAGACCTGGTCTTTTCAGCCAAATGGGCCATGATGTCACCTGCCTACTACTAAAACGGAGGCGTTGTAAATGAGGAAGATGACGAATCTGCTCTGGCACAACCGTTAACTCATCAGAACATTGTAATGACAGCATTGTTAAAGGAAGAGATGTAATCTCATCGGACAAACCGCTACTTAAGGGATTGACGTTACAATCTAAGCTTTTAACATGTTGTAGCTCTCCAATCCAAAAGGGCAAATATGGCAACCGATTATCCGCTAAGAATCACTCCATTACATTGGTAAATCATCGCAGTTCAACTGGCAAAACAGGAATTGAAATCCTACCTAGCCTACGTTCTGAACGTGTCACAAGCCCTGCTATAGACAATCCCATAACAAAAGCAAGGATCTCTGTATAAGTCCTCTTCCTCACAACACTCTTTCATCAGCTGGGCTGCAAATGCGCTAAAATTGCTTCGCCTTAGACCCTCTGGAGCTCTAATGGCGCGCGATGAGAGCCATTAAGGACTGGGGATCCCTGTTATAAAATTGAGAAGATGTAGCAAAACTTTTCCAAATAGCGGGCGTAATGGCATCTTTCCAGGCAATCCACCTCCTGCTCATTGCAACTAAATCTTCCCAGGATTGGGCCTGGCTAGCAATGCCCCTAGCATTTTCGTGGGTAATACTTCCACGATAGAAGGCGTTCTCACACAGGAGGAATCACCCGCTAAGCAACTGCTGCCACCTGCTCTTTGAGAGGGAACATCGCTAGGAGAAGTGACCGTGCCAAGAAAAAATAGAGTCTAGACCTTGCCAAAAAAGGTCTTTGAGTCAATGAAAATAGCTCTCCATCTCATTCCATATGGTTTGAAAGGGAAGACATGCGCAACAATTAATGGGTTGAATAACCATAAGAAAATCGGTTTGAGGAAAGAGTCTAGAAAAAAACTGGAAAACTACAATGGAATTCCCAAGGCCGCTGAGAGCGGCCCTGAGAAAAGAATTTTAGAGAGAGCTTGCGAAGTCGAAGTCAAGGGAGCCTTCGCTATCTTTGTCCACGACTTTGAGAACCTTATCGCGGTAAGGCTCAAAGCCGGTTCCGCTGGGGATCATGTGTCCCATGATGAGGTTCGACTTAAAGTCGAGCAGATAGTCGGTTTTCCCTTCACACGCCGCATCGGTTAAGACGCGTGTTGTCTCTTGGAACGACGCCGCAGAGACAAACGATTCGGTACCAAGCGAAGCCTTTGTGATCCCAAGAAGTACAGGGGCTGCACGAGCAGGTCTGCCACCTTCTTCGATGATCTTGCGGTTCATCGCATGGAAATGCTTCTTATCGACATCTTCTCCGTAGAGGAATGTCGTATCACCTGGGTCGGTGACTCTGACTTTTTGCAGCATCTGACGAATCACGATCTCAAGGTGCTTATCATTGATGTTAACCCCTTGGAGGCAATAAACCTCTTGGATCTGATTCACCAGATACTTCTGGAGCTCACGCACACCACAGACTTCCAAGATTTCTTGAGGCACGACGAGTCCATCGGTGATCTGCTGTCCTTTGACAACAACGTCTCCTCTCTGAACGATCAAGTGCTTTGTGAGAGGAATGAGGTGCTCTTCTTCCATGCCAGACTCTT
>CAZHDL010000084.1:1821-2269 GCA_964531045.1 uncultured Bdellovibrionales bacterium
CGTCACGCACCACCACGATCCTCTTGTTCTTCTGCACGCCTCGGAAGTCGACCACTCCGTCGATCTTCGCAATTTCAGCAGCATCTTTCGGACGACGAGCTTCGACAAGCTCTGCCACCCGAGGAAGACCGCCCACGATATCTTTTGTCTTGATCGCTCCTCTTGGAAGACGAGCGAGCAACATCCCTGCTGTGACCTCTTGGCCTTCCTGAACAGAGATATAAGCGCCTGAAGGGATCGCATAGGTTCCAACCAGTTCACTGCACTCTTTATCTGCGTAGATCACGATCTGCGGGTGAAGCTCTCCTCGATGCTGCTTCACAATCAGTTCGACCTGACCAGTTTGCTTGTTCGCCTCACGCTGAGTGGAAATCCCTTCAACGAGATCTTCGTATTTGACAAATCCAGGCTTTTCGCAAATGATCGGGACGTTGTGCTGTTCCCAGTG
>CAZHDL010000084.1:2279-3954 GCA_964531045.1 uncultured Bdellovibrionales bacterium
CTCCATCGTTTGTAGCTTCGATTTCAAATCCAGCAACTTTTACATCTTCTTCACTTTCGCTCCATCAGGAAGGAAAATGCGAGTCCCGAGTTCTGCTGTGAAGGTTTGAAGAGGCTCAATTGACTTCGTACTGAGCAGCTTCTTGTACTCTTCGAGTGTTCTTCCCTCGTCGCGAACGATGTGTAAAGATCCGTTCTTATTGAGCACCAAGTGAACACCTTCTGAGTTCTGCACGGTACGCAGATCCATGTAAACCAGAATCCCATCATGATTTGCAATGAGTTCAGGACTGATACTTGCTGACGCAATACCCCCCGTGTGGAACGTTCTCATCGTAAGCTGCGTTCCTGGTTCTCCAATAGACTGAGCGGCAATGATTCCCACTGCTTCTCCCGTTCCTACAAGTACTCCATTCGCAAGGTTAATTCCATAGCACTTCGCACAAACACCTCGGCGTGTCTCACACGTTAGCGTTGAACGAATGCGGACGGTTTCAATCCCGGCATCATCAATCAACTCAGCTTGTCTAACCGAGAGAAGATCGCCAGCTTTTGCAAGGATACGCGTACGGTCCCCTGGTTGATAGATATCTTCACAGACGGTACGCCCGTAAAGCCTATCTTTCAGCGCGAGAAGTTCTTCTTGTCCTTGTTTAATCGCACGGATCTCAATTCCATTGAGAGTTCCACAATCTTCTTCCGTCACAATCACATCCTGGGAAACGTCCACAAGACGGCGTGTAAGGTACCCAGAGTCAGCTGTTTTAAGAGCTGTATCCGCTAGACCCTTACGCGCTCCGTGAGAGGAGAGGAAGTATTCAAGAACACTTAAGCCCTCGCGGAAGTTGGCCGTAATCGGAGATTCGATAATCTCTCCAGAAGGTTTCGCCATCAGACCCCTTAAGGCTCCTAGCTGCTTCACCTGAGATTTGTTACCGCGAGCTCCTGAGTCCATCATTAGATAGAGAGGATTGAGTTCGCCTCCTCGGATTTCGCTTGTCAATTTGAAGAGTTCTTCAGAAAGCTGATCGGTGACGGCTGTCCAAATACTGATCGTTTTAGACTTACGTTCACCATCGGTGATGATTCCATCCTCATACTGCTTGAGAACGACATCGATCTTTTCGTAGGCCGCTTCGATCACCTTCGTCTTATCAGAAGGAACCCGCACATCGCAGACGCCCATGGATAAGGAGGATTTTGTCGCTTCCGCAAAACCCAAATTCTTCAGATTATCTAAGAATTTGACCGTTGCCTCGAGTCCTACTTTTTTGTAGGTTTCGAGCACGAGCTCACTCATCTTTTTCTTACGAAGAGCATAGTTTTGAAAGCCCAGCTCCTTAGGAACAATAGTATTAAAGATGACACGACCCGGTGTCGTCTCGATGATACCGCTATCAAGTTTTAACTTAATTTTCTCGTGGAGTCTGATTCCTCTTCCTAAATGGTCTCTTCTGTCATTTTCTTTTTGCGGGGTTGCCCAGTTAAAGCTTCCTCCCGAATGCATCGCCAGGAGAACCTCTTCCATGCTGCCAAAGATCTTGACCTTTTCCCCATGTTCTTCTGGGAAGTAGATCGGATCGAGCATCAAGTAATAAAGGCCCAAAATCATATCCTGAGAAGGCACTGCTGCTGGTTTTCCAGAAGAGGGCAAGAAAATGTTATCCGGTGCCATC
>CAZHDL010000085.1:0-3949 GCA_964531045.1 uncultured Bdellovibrionales bacterium
GGTTGGCCGTTACCGTATAGACGTCTCCCAAATACATCTTGAGCGGATCAGTAGCTTTTTCTCCGATCTTAAAGGCTGGCTCTGGAGTGGTCGGTGAAAAAATAAAGTCCACTTCCTCAAATACCTTTTCAAAATCCTGCTTCAAGAGGGCTCGTACTTTCTGTGCCTTGAGATAGTAGGCATCATAATACCCAGAAGACAGACTGTGCGTGCCGAGCATGATGCGTCGTTTCACTTCTTTCCCGAGTCCGTGTCGTCTCGTATCAAGATAGGTTTCAAGGAGAGTACTCGTTGGAAGTGCTGAGTCCTTTTCATCATTGACTGACAGTCCATAGCGAATACCATCATAGCGTGCCAGATTGGAACTGACCTCGCAAGGCTGAATGATGTAGTAGGTAGGCAACGCAAAGGCACTATGCGGCAAAGACACTTCCTGTACGTTCATCCCAAGCGCCTCAAAACGAGCGAGTGCAGCATCGCAGAGTGTCTTGATGCGTGGATCCAAGTCCGGAGAGAAGTATTCTTTGGGTACACCGATTTTTTTACCACGAACATCAGTATCGAGATAGTCTTCATAGCGTTTCTCGTGACCACTGTCCGCTGTTGTTGCATCATGAGGGTCACGGCCAGCAATACGCGAAAACACTATCGCCACATCCTCCACTGTCTGTGCCAAGGGACCAATCTGATCCAGGCTCGATGCGGCTGCCATCAGTCCGTAGCGACTAACCCGCCCATATGTTGGCTTCAGTCCAACCACGCCACAAAATGCTGCCGGCTGACGGATAGAGCCACCAGTGTCAGAACCAAGAGCCCACACCACTTCCCCGGCTGCCACGGCTGCCGCTGAACCGCCCGAAGTCCCCCCAGGAACACGTGTCACATCATGCGGGTTTTTCGTCACTTGATAAGCACTGTTTTCCGTCGATGAGCCCAGAGCAAACTCGTCCATATTAGTCTTCCCCAAAATAGGAGCGTGGACGGCTTTCAGCTTCTCCACCACCGTCGCATCATGGGGAGCGATATAGTTGTCCAAAATTTTTGAAGCGCTCGTCGTCCGTGTTCCCTGCATGAGAATATTGTCCTTCAGTGCTCCCGGGATACCAGCGAGCAAATCAATAGCTTCTCCTCGCTCAATCTGCTCATCTACCAGTCGAGCCTCTGTCATGGCTTCTTCTTTCAAAAGCGTCAGAAAGGCCAGTGTGTCGGGCTCCTTGTTTTCAATCACAGAAAAATACTGTTCCACCAGAGAAACAGCCGTACACTCACGAGAGAGTAATTTTTGATGCAGTGTTCGAATCATACCCGGTAGTGAAATTTCGACAATTATACAGAAATCATATTACAACATCCAGCCTCTCTCACCTGACTGTTTCCCAAAAAATTCACGCTCGGACCAACTCAGTCGAAATTCTACTGCCGGGCATACTCTAAAAAACTGACCGTACTTTGAGAAAATTATCCTTCGTATCGGGCGCATTCTTCAATATCTGTGCTCTCCCCGCCTGAGAAAAAACAACCTGCTCATCCTCACGCATAACATCTGCTCTTCCGGTGATATGACCGATAGGTTCGATGCCATCCGTCGGCAGCTTTTCCAGTTCTTGAAAAAAATCCAATACTGCCGACAAATCTTTCTGATAACCGGGAACATCCTCATCCTTCAGTCCGATACGACTAAGGAGCGCGATATGTTTTACTTCTTCTTGTGACAACATAATGATAATACAGTCCTATCTTCCAAGTAATTTTTTAAATTCTTCCTCATCCACTATCGTGACCCCAAGTTCTTGTGCCATATCGTACTTACTCCCCGGACTCACTCCCGCCACCACAAAATCCGTCTTGCGACTGACCGAAGAAGAAACAGAGCCTCCATTTTCCTTAATCATAGCCTTGGCTTCGTCTCTTGTAAAGGAAGTGAGTTCTCCGGTCAACACAAAGGTCTTTCCAGTAAAACGACTCGTCGTTTCACGCTCTTTAGGGAGTTGTATCACCACGCCCTCTTGGGTCAGTTCTGCGAGGAGCTCTTGGTGCTCCTTGGTCACAAACCAAGCCGAGAGACTCTCCGCCACCGACTGTCCGATGCCCTTGATGGCAAGTACCTCGTCTTGTGAGAGTGCCCGAAAAAACAAGCCTACTGCTGTGGGGGTCGTCACTTTTTGAGCAGTCAATCGCGACAGGAAACTCATCACGAGCAAATCCGCCGTCTCCTCACCGACATGATGAATACCGAGTGCAAACAAAAACTTACTGAGCGTCACTGTCTTGGCTGCTGTTATAGAGTCCGATAACTTACTGGCCGACTTCTCCGCAAATCGTTCGAGTGGGGCCAAATCGCCGGCCGTCAGACCAAAAATATCGGCAATGTCTTTGACAAGACCCTCATTCATGAGGAGCTCGATAATCTTCTCTCCCAAACCAGGAATGTCGAGACCCTTCTTGGAAACAGCATGGATCAGATACTCTTTTTCAATAGCAAAACAACGCGGGTTAGAACAATAGAGAGCAGCACTTTCTTCCTCTCCCTCGCGCCCCCCGATAGTTCGCTTTTCTACCAGTGAATCACATATAGGACAGCGTTTTGGGACTGACACTCTTTTTTCTTTCCCCGTACGTAAACCAAGAATAACGGAAACAATCTCGGGGATGATGTCCCCGGCCTTTTGCACAATGACCGTATCACCGATACGGACACCCAAACGCTTGATTTCATCAAAGTTATGGAGGGTTGCCCGACTGACCGTACTCCCGGCGATACGCACCGGCCGCAGATGTGCCACCGGAGTGAGTGCTCCCGTCCGACCTATTTGCACCACGACGTCCTCGACCACAGTCGTGGCCTGCTCTGCCGGAAATTTATACGCCACCCCAAAACGTGGTGCTTTACCGGTATACCCAAGCGCTTCTTGCATCGCTTTTGATTCTACTTTTAGTACGATACCGTCTATTTGATAATCGACTCCATCCCGTGCTTCTCCTTGCCACTTCAACCAATATTTTTGTATATCTTCAACCGTCTCTGCGTGAGAGTGTTCCGGATTCACTGGCAAACCAAGGTCAGCGAGATAACTGAGTTCTTCACTCTGCGTCAATGGAAACGACTCGGATGTCTGTGCCACATCGTAGAAAAAAACGCCGAGCGGACGCTTAGCAGCAATGTTTGGATCAAGTTGGCGAATTGAACCCGCCGCTGCGTTACGCGGGTTAGCAAACTCAACTTCACCCATCGAACGCCTCGAGGCATTAAGCTTCGAGAAGCCTGAGCGAGTAAGATATACTTCACCCTCGACAATGAGGTCAATCGGCCGTTTTAGCTTCTGAGGAACCGAAGCTATGGTGCGGATATTGTGCGTGACATCTTCTCCGACCGTACCATCACCACGAGTAGCCGCTGTCTTGAGTACACCCTGCTCATACGCGAGGACAATTTTGAGACCATCAATTTTAAGCTCCAGATCATACGTAGGAACTCCACTGCTTATCTTTCGCACACGAGTGTCAAAGGCCCGGATATCCTCCTCGGTAAAGGCATCGTTAAACGACCACTGTGCCACAGTATGTTTGACTTTGCGCAAAAATGGAGCGGGGGCACCCGCTACGGTCTGCGTAGGCGAATCAGGTGTAATGAGTTCGGGATACCGCTCTTCCAGTTCTGCAATCTCATATTTGAGAGAATCAAGTGCTTCAGGTGATATGAGCGAAATATCCTTCTCATGTTGAACCGTACGATATTTCGTTATCGTCTCGCGAAGCATTTTTGCTCGCTCAATAATTTCCGGTGTCAGGGCTTTGATGCGCTTTTTGGCTTGTTCCATAGGGTAAATAGTCATATGTCCAGTATATCACCCCTTCCACCCAAGAAAAAGCTATTGCCCCTTCACATTGGACCCGACATCACAGGAAAAGTTGAAGGCTCCATTCTTTATCAGTCCATCAAAAGGCTTTT
>CAZHDL010000086.1:0-2241 GCA_964531045.1 uncultured Bdellovibrionales bacterium
CGACTTGGTGTGAGGCGGTGGCGGCTCCCCAGAGGAAGCCATCGGGGAATTTGAGTTGGGACATAGACAAAAGAGGAAATGATATGTTGCCAGAATGGCTTGTCTCTGATATGATAGCATACTTCTAGAGTCAAGGACTGGTATAGTGGTATACTGAAAAAAGCACAAAACAAAAAGTACAAAGTCCAAACAAAACACAGTATACAAAGCCCGAATCGTGAAGTTTGTGTTTTAATGTTCGAAAGGTGTTTTGTTTGGTTTTTGTGATTTGTAAGTTGTGTTTTTACGAGATAGGGTATGAGTGACACAGAATTTACCTTTCCTGATCCCAAGACAACTGATCCCAAGAAACGCCGTATCCAGCGGGCGATTGAGGTGATTCCCGGTTTGCTCACGTGGACGACGCTCCTCGGGATGCTCGCTTTGTCATTTTTCCTTCCGGTATGGGCCGCGGTCCTCGTCATCGTGTTCGATATCTACTGGATTCACAAAGCGTTCTATATCTCTATCTTCTCGGTGGCAGGCAACTACGACGTGGCGGAGGGCAAGCGCATCAACTGGTGGGAGCGCTGTCAGAATATCGCTCATCCCGAGACGTATAGCGAGATGCTTAAGGCGCGCACGGTAGAGATGTATGACTCGCTTCGTGAGATACCACTATGGCATCTGCGTGAACGCCATGCCATCAAAAAAGAAATTGGCCGATTGAAGAAAATCCGCCGTGAGACCCGCGAGCTCATCCCAATTCAGGACGAGATCATGGACTGGCGCGACGTCATCCATGTGGTGCTCCTCCCGACCGCCGGGGAGCCAGCCGATGTCATCGAGCCCGCGATCCAGTCGCTCGCCGAGAACAATTTCCCCAAGGAGCAGATGATCGTCCTCTTCGCGACCGAAGAGCGAGAAGACCCGGCGACACGCCTCCCCAAAGTGGAGTACCTCAAAAACAAGTTTGATGGAGTCTTCCGTGATTTCCTCGTGACGACCCACATCGTATCGAGTGACGAGATGAAGTGTAAGGCGTCCAATGCTCGCTTTGCGGCGCGCGAGCTCATGAAGTATCTCGACGAACGAGGTATCGACTACAAGCGGGTGGTGTTCTCCAACTTTGACTGTGACAGTGTGGCGCATCCCGAGTACTTCGCGGCGCTCACCTACGAATACATCATCGACCCCAAGCGTTTGCAACGGGCCTACCAGCCACTCCCGATGTATCACAACAACATCTGGGACACCAATGCCTTTGTCCGCCTCGTCGTGACCGGGTCATCGTTCTGGCACCTCTATCAGTCGACGCGCAAGGAGATGGTGACGTTTTCGTCTCACTCTGAACCGTTTGATACCCTCGTCAAAGTGGGTTTCTGGCCGGTCAATATGATTAGTGAAGATAGCGTCATCTACTGGAAGTGTCTCGCCTATTTTCATGGCGACTATCGCGTCCAACCGATCCACCTCCCGATCTCGCTCGATGCGGTGCTGGCCGAGACGTACTGGAAGACCCTCGTCAATCAGTACAAGCAGAAACGACGCTGGGCCTATGGTATCGAGAACTTTCCGGTCACCATGCGGGCTATCTGGCCGGACCGGGGGATCAAACTCCTCACCAAACTGCGTATCACCTTTGAGATGCTCGAGGGACACTATTCGTGGGCGACGACGTCATTCATCCTCACCTTTCTCGGGTGGCTCCCACTCATCCTCGGTGGGTCAGCGTTCCGCGAGAGTGTGCTCGCGCACAACCTGCCTTTTGTCACCAAGACCCTTATGACCCTCGGGATGATGGGGCTCCTTATCTCAATTCCGATGTCGCTCCTCTCACTCCCACCGCGCCCCAAGCGCTACCACTGGTCACGCCACTTCTTCATGCTTTTTCAGTGGATACTCATCCCACTCGTGGGGTTCCTCTCAGCTTTCCCGGCGATTGATTCTCAGACGCGTATCCTCCTCGGGAAATACTTCGGTGAGTTCTGGGTGACGGAAAAAATGCGGAAGAGCTAACACGTAGAATGTAGTATGTAGAATGGAGCATGTGGTTTAAGAAAAAAGTATGAAGATTCAGTATTTTGCGACGATCAACGACCACAAGCTTCGCGAGGTCAATCATATTCTAGGGTATGACCTGGAAAAAATTCACCTGGAACTGACCGAGCCTCAAGAAATGGACGTCGAGGTGATTGCGCGAGCCAAAGCCGAAGAGGCGTTTCAGAATGTCGGCAAGCCAGTGCTCGTGGAAGATACTGG
>CAZHDL010000086.1:2251-3883 GCA_964531045.1 uncultured Bdellovibrionales bacterium
TTCGCCAAGTTTTTTATGTCGGCCGTGGGCTGCGAAGGAATACTGAAAATGCTCGGGAGTGAGTCCAAAAGAGGATGTATTGCCAAGACCGTCGTGGCGTATCATGATGGAGTGACGGCACATGTTTTTGCTGGAGAACTGAGAGGTACGATTGCTCCGGAAGTGCGAGGGACGAGTGAGTTTGGTTTTGACCGGATTTTTATTCCAGAGGGCTTTACGAAGACGTTTGGTGAGATGACGCTCTCGGAGAAAAGCGCTATCTCGATGCGAGCCCTGGCGGTCAATCAGCTGAGGGACTTTTTGGAAGATTTAGAAGGGTAAGAGACAAAAAAACAGGATTCTTTCGAATCCTGTTTTGCTTTAGACTTCACTCAAGTTGAGGCTTTTCTTGAGTTCTTCGAATTTTTTTGATTGGCTCATGGCAACTGCCAATTGCTCTTTGTTGGCTTCACGGATAATTTTCTTGAATATTTTGTTTTTTTCACCGGCAGACATGCCAAAGAAGTCCTCTTTTTTTGATGAAAATCTGCCGAAACTGAAGAGTTTTGCTATGAGTTCTGTCATATAATTATTTTTTCCAGTGACGACTTAGTATACTTCTTTTTTATGTAACTGTCAACGGACTGGACATTGTCTTTGAATTTTACAATTTCGTGGAGATAGTTCTTTTCGATGAAATAGAGATAGATGCGGTTTCCGAATTCTCCTTTGATTTGATTGACCGTTTCGATAGATTTGAAGTACGTATCTATAAAGTAGACTTTGGGTATGGAACGTCCATACTTTTCGGCGCACAGTTTGGTAAATGCCCAGGCATGTCGAGGATCCTGGTAAATATAAATAATGATTGTTATTCGATTTCTATTGAGAGATCTCTCGATATTTTCTTTAGCGTGCCGATATTCTGAAAACGTACCGTCCACGATAGCATGTTGTTTTTGCTTGAGGACGCTGTCGTACAGTCGCTGTAGTCCAAGGACCGAGGCTCTCTGGACATCGTCGGAACTTTTTCCAGTGTACTGTGGCAACCACTCTTTAATTTCGTCTGCATCTATACGTACAGCCTGGGCGAGTTGAGGAATATTGGATATGATTTTTTGAGAAGCCTCTGTTTTACCTGCCCCGGGGGCGCCAGCCATGAATATAGTATGGGGTTCACTCTGAGCTGGATGAGCGTCGAGGCCAGCAAAACGCTCGAGTAGGTCTTTGGCGTGAAGTTTGAGATAGTGCTCAGCATCTTCCTGCGTAGTCATAGTAGGACATAGATACCTATGGTTAGTATACCACAACTATTCGAGGTGGATGCGTTCTTCAAAGAGCTCCACCGCCTGTCGGAGGAGTGGATGTTCAGCGAGGAGGGGATCGGAGTGAAGGAGGGTCTTGGCCTCGTCACGAGCGATAGTGATGAGCTTCATGTTGGTGAGACTCTCCATAGCGATGTCAGGGAGACCAGATTGGCGTGACCCGAAGAAGGCCCCTGGGCCACGAATGGCGAGGTCGGCCTCAGCGATGTCGAATCCGCTCGTGCTTTTTTCGAGGACCTGGAGTCGTTCGTTGTACTGCCCAGAAGACTTGCCGGGGAAAAGGAAACAGTAGGACTGGTGCTCGCCACGACCGACTCGTCCGCGGAAC
>CAZHDL010000087.1:0-3805 GCA_964531045.1 uncultured Bdellovibrionales bacterium
CCAGTTTACTGGTACGAGATTTCCTAGAAGATGACTAGGTTGATAGGCTATAGGTAGAAGTCTCGAGAGGGATTAAGCCAAGTAGTACTAATAAAATTTATTCAACTTTCTTTTTTCCATTGATACGACGGAGCAATCCGTTGTACCAAGGACGGTTAACAGTGAAGAGTGTTTGACAAGAACGTACAGATCAAAAGACAATAAGACAATATATATTTGGAGGGGAATGTTTCCGGTGCTTTTAGCGATAGGGACACACCTGTTCCCATACCGAACACAGCCGTTAAGCCTGTCAGCGCCGATGGTAGCCGCAAGGCAAGAGTAGGTCAGTGCCGGGAACATTCCTCTTCAAATCGTCACAGAAATAGCCTGCACAAGGCTGTTTTTTGTTTGCAAAAAGAGAAAGGGGGCAGTGTGTTATAATGAAAGAACTATTGATAATGCTTTTTCGTATGTCGCGAATGGTTCGACGGATTATTATTGCGTCAGTTTTCCTTTCAAGTAATGTGCTGCTCTGGACAGGTATTTATTTTGCCTTCATCAAGGAGCCAGAGACCTGTTTTGATAGTGAGCAGAATCAAAATGAGTCGGGGATTGATTGCGGCGGTATCTGTGCCAATGCCTGTATTGAGGTCATAACAGGACGAGATATTCAGGTGCAGGAAGTCGCTTTTGTTCCCGGTGGAACGGGACGCTATGATGTTTTGGGCAGGATATTCAATAGTAACGATGATATTGGAGCCAAGACATTTCGGTATACTTTTGAACTGCAGGATGGTAGTGGGACAGTGCTTGATTCGCGATCGGGAGAGGGGTATGCTTTACCACAGGAAACCAAGAGTCTTATTGCGTTAAACTTGGAATCATCCTCGGTGCCGGTTCGCGCGACACTAAAAATAACAGATGTTTCCTGGGAACGACTGTCTGATTATCAGGAGCGGCCGAACGTCAATATTTATCAGAAGCGTTCCAATCCGGTGGAGCAGGGTTTTGGATACTATGAAGCCTACGGTCTTCTTTCCAATGAGAGCGCCTACGATTTTCGTTCAATTATTGTCAAGGTGGTGCTCCGTGATAGTAACGGACGTCCGCTTGCTCTCAATCAGACCAGACAGGACAATATCAGAGCAGGGGAATCTCGAGACTTCACACTTGTTTGGCCGACGCCGTTTCCTGGAGTAGTGGACAAAAATCAGGTTGATATGGAGATCGACGCCGACGTATATCATTCCGAAAACTTTATCAAGCAGTACTTCCCCGGAGGGAAATTTTAGGGCCTCAGGTTTTTCTGATAACGATATCTTTCCCTGATGTTGCGCATGTTTTTCAAACTGGATTTTGTTCTGATAGCAGCCGTAGCGCTGCTTCTTTTGGTGAGTCTCTTGGCACTGTATAGTCTGTCGGCTGCCGGAGGAACAAATTATTTCCTCAGGCAGGCTGTATTCTCCCTTCTTGGTTTTGGAGTGATGCTCTTTACTGCCACTCTTGATTATCGATATATTCAGAAATACAGTACGTTTCTGTATTTCACCACGCTCTTGGTGTTGTTTCTCGTGTTACTGTTTGGTACGACAGTCAATGGAACAGCCGGATGGCTTTCTTTTGGATTTTTTCAGGTGCAGCCGGTTGAGGTAGCCAAAGTGACACTGATTATTTTTCTGGCCAGTTTTATTTCCAAGAAGAAATCAGAACTGGGGGAATGGACTCGGGTTATTGCCTCGCTCATCCTGTCTGCAGGGCTGATTTTTTTGGTGTTGCGACAGCCTGACTTGGGATCATCTTTGGTACTGGCAGCCATTTGGGGTGGGATGATTCTTGCTTCCGGCTTGAGGTTGAGGCATTTCGTAGTACTCGGACTCCTTGGATCGGCGCTGGTTTTTGGAAGTTGGTTTTTGCTCGCTGATTATCAAAAGGCTCGCATTGATACCTTTCTTCACCCAGAAAGCGATCCGCAGGGATCCGGATACAATGTGCTGCAGGCTATGGTAGCAGTGGGTTCTGGTGGAGTTTCCGGCAAAGGTCTGGGGTACGGCTCCCAGTCGCAGTTGTCCTTTCTCCCAGAGAAACACACGGACTTTATCTTCGCTGTTGTTTCCGAAGAACTCGGACTGATTGGGGCCGGTTTTGTAATCGCGCTCTATGGTGTGCTGTTGTATCGTATCAGAGTCATTGGGGCAATGGCGACGGATAACTTTGGATATCTTCTCTCTTTAGGGGTGATGATTATGATTTTTGTACAGGTGCTTATTAATATTGGCATGAACGTCGGCCTCCTTCCGGTTACGGGTCTTCCAGCACCCTTCCTTTCTTATGGGGGGAGCTCACTACTCTCCCTCTCGGCCTCTATGGGTTTACTCCTTTCGGTTTATCGACATAAGAAAGGCGCTGAAGATATGCGTATTTCTCTCGAACGAAGTTTGTTGTAAGTAGAAAAAGTATCTTTTATTCGATTGGATATTTGAAAGAGTTGGAGTAGAATGAAAAGAAATAGGTTGTTACGTGTATGACATCAAAAATAAAAAGAATTGCACTTCCGCGCGTTGTTTTTGGATTATTGATATTCTCGAGTGTTTTTTTGACCCCGGTCATGTACAGGCCGGTGCCTCTTGTACATACGCAGGGAGTCTTTCTTGGGGCGACAGGACACGGCCGAGTGTGACGGGGAGTTGTTCAGCGACTGTCAACGAAACCGTTGCTGATGGGGCATATAAAGACGTTGCCAGTACCAATCCTACTACTGAGGGCGTCGTGAGGTATCAGTGCTTAGATGGCGTGTGGAGATACGATTCACATTGGTGTAATGACGGTATTCCCGCGGGATCATGTAAGCTTGGCAATAGTGGTCTTGGGAGTATGACCTGGACTGTTCGAGACCCGGCTACTTTTCAAATTAGTGCTACGTGTAGCGATAATAGCCCCAGTAATAGCCCTCCCCAGAGAATTTTGAATGGAGCGGATCATACTTTCACGAATACGCTCCCTGGTGTTACCGGTTCTTTTCTGCATAAATGCGTTAATGGTAGTTTTATTCCACAGGGCACAGGTACTTGTTCAACCAGTAGTTCTCAGGGTGGAGGTGGTGGAGGTACTCCAGCTCCTAATCCCGGTAGTGGAGGCGGTGGCGGAGTTGGCCCTAATCCTAACCCTACTCCTCAACCCCCAGCCTGTATCCCGGATGGTCTTTGTACAGCCATAAACACCTGCTTTGATGAGCAGTGTACAACGAACTGTGACCAAAAAGTGAAGGGGGTAAAAATCTGTGGCCCGACCATTACCTCATTTACCGTGGATAAGACAAAATTAGTCGCTCCAGGTCCTGTCACGCTCAAGTGGACAGCGGCCGCCGTAACGAGCTGTCTTGCCTCTGGTGGGTGGCAAGGAGAGAAGACCCCGGTTGCTGGCGGTACGTATACTACGGCAAAACTCTCTGAAGCGACGGTGTTTTACCTTGAATGTTTTGATGCAGCCGGTGTTTCGAGTGGGAAAAAGTCGGTGCAGACGACTTTTGGTCCAACTATCACCTCGTTTACGGCTGACAAGGTTTCCTTGAAGAGTCCTGAAGAGGTGACATTTAGCTGGAAAACAGAGGGTGTCGCCACCTGTACTACGCGTGGAAGTTGGAAAGAGGTTCTCGCTCCTCTTGCTGCTGGTTCACTCAAGAAGAACGTCGATAGATCCGGAACCTACTATATCGAGTGTTTTGGTCCGACAGGCATCTCTTCGGGAGAACGGCAGGTCACCGTGACCATTAACGCCTCCTGCACCCCAGACCCCTCCTGTGCTGACACCCGCTGTAACGGCACCA
>CAZHDL010000088.1:0-3791 GCA_964531045.1 uncultured Bdellovibrionales bacterium
AGTCTCTTCCTGGCCTGTCAAACAGTGCTTATGAGGCTTAGAAAAGGCACAGAATAGGTGGCTCCTGTGTGAGCAGCCCGACTCCCCGAACGGGATACAGAGCGGGTATAATTTACCTAAGGAAAAAGAGTATGACCGAGGTCACTGCAGTCGAAGCGGAACAGGGAGCGCCAAAAAAGGCTCCAGTGGAGAATTACTTCTCTACCGTTGATTTGAATAAGCTCGATGTGAGCTTGGAAGGATTGCTCAAGGCGGGTGTTCATTTTGGACACTTGAAGTCTCGTCGTCATCCAAAAATGGATGAATACATCTATACAACGCGGAAGAATATCAATATTCTCAATCTGCAAAAAACCGTTGAGAAGATGGAAACAGCGGCGCAGTTTTTGTCGGGAGTGGTCAAAAGCGGCAAGCCAGTGCTGTTTGTCGGTATGAAGAAACAGACACATGATACAGTGAAGTCTTTGGCTCTCCATGTGGGGCAGTACTATATGATTGATCGTTGGCTTGGTGGAACACTGACAAACTTTGTCTGTATTCGTGGACGAGCCCGTCACTTGCAGGATCTCGAAGCAAAGTTTGCTTCCGGAGAATTTAAGAAATATACCAAGTTTGAGCAGGCGAAGAAGATGGAGGAAGTGGAACGCCTTGAGAAAAAGGTGGGTGGTATCAAGGGAATGGAAGATTTCCCGGGAGCCATCGTGATTGCTGATACCAAGGAAGCCGGACTGGTACTCCATGAAGCAGCCAAGATGGGTGTTCCTGTGGTTGGTATCGTGGATACCAATACGGATCCTTCAGCGGTTGATTACCCCATTCCTGCTAATGATGATGCCTTGTCATCACTCCGATTGCTTTTTGGCTTCTTGGGGAAGACGATTCTTACGGCCAAGGCCGCTCCGAAAGAAGTGAAGAAAGAAGAGAAGGTAGCATAGGACTACCTGGGAGAAGGGGTCTTGCTCGCCAGTTGAATGGAAGAGCGGAAAAAGTTACAATGAAACAACAAACACTATTAATCTGAATCTTTCATAGTTTTGTAGAAAACTGTCGAAGTTTCACTACCGGGTATGAGTCAAATGGAACAAATCAAGGCTCTGCGGGAAAGAACCGGAGCCGGTATCGTCGATGTCAAGAAGGCGCTTGATGAGGCTCAGTTTGATGAAGCAAAAGCCATTGAAATTCTCCGCAAGCGTGGACAGGATAAGGCCATGAAGAAAAGCGATCGGGAAACACATGAGGGTATGATTGTCTCGTACGTTCATTCCAATGGTCGGATTGGTGCGCTGGTGAAGTTGTACTGCGAAACTGATTTTGTTGCTCGCAACGAAGAATTCCAGGCATTGGGGCGTGATATTGCCATGCATGTGGCAGCTTCTGCTCCTCTCTGCGTCAAACCAGAAGAGGTGACTCGTGAAGCGGTTGCGGCAGAGCAGGCTATTTGGCGTGAGCAATTGGCCAAAGAGGGCAAGCCGGCTGATTTGGTAGAGAAGATTCTTGCTGGAAAAGAAGAAAAATTCCGTAATGATCAGGCGTTACTTACACAGCCTTTTGTTAAAGATCCGAGTAAGACCGTAGGTGAATTGTTGACGGAAAAAATTCACAAGATTGGTGAAAATATCCAGGTGGGTGATTTTGTTCGGTTTGGCATGTAGGAAAAGCGGGCTGTGTCATGTTTTTGACAACAAAGAAACCTAACTCACATTAGCGCGTCATTTGCTCACCATGTGGTATCTCGTTGTTCCACCGATTATCGTTGTCCTCTCCATTTCTTTTTTGTTGTGGTATTTGTCACGCAAGGAATCTGATCCGGTTATTGCGCAGAAGGTGCTCGCAGGAGAAAAAGATGCAGAGATCTCATTTCCTCGTACCAAGGAATTCTTTTTGCGGATACTGGAAAAGTCAGGACAGCACTTCAAGGTGATCTCTTTGCGGGCACACAATACGTTGCATGAGTTCACTCAGTCAGTCAAAGCCAGTCGAGCACGCGTCCATACGGCGCTCGTGCCAGATACGGAAGCCAAAGAACAGCAGAGAGAAGTGTCGTCAGCTGCTTTGGAGGTACCAATGGTGGATCAGAAAGAGTCGCTTGTAATAAAGAAAGAACAGTCTCTTGATGTCCCTATCGTACGAAGGGGACGGGAAGAGCCAGGTGCCTCGCAGGAGCAACAGGAAGAGGTGGTTCCTCGTCCTATGGTGAGTGAAGTTGCTGTGCATCCTGAAAAAAAGAAACGCCTTTTGCGACCAAATGCGCAGCGTGAAGAAAATTTGATTGGACGGATTGCTCGAGACCCAAAGGACTTTACTGCGTATGAAGAGTTAGGGGATTACTATCTGGAAATGGAAAATATCAAGGATGCCAAAGAATGTTATCGTCAGGTGCTCAAATTGTCCCCGGTACACCGTATGGTGAAAATCAAGATTCGTCGCTTAGAGAAGCTCTTGACCAAAGTCGGGGAGTAGTGAGATGCTAGATAAGCTCTCAGGCCATCTTAGCTCAGTTGGTAGAGCAACGGTTTTGTAAACCGTAGGTCGTCGGTTCGAGCCCGACAGATGGCTCCAAAGAGAAAGAAAAGAGAAAGAAGAGGGGCAGGTAGCAGAGCGGTCAAATGCATCTGACTGTAAATCAGACGGTCTTCGGCCTACGGGGGTTCGAATCCCTCCCTGCCCACAAAACGAAAAGTCCCCACAGGGGGATTTTTGTTTTGGGACAGGAGGAAGTGAGCTGCTTCACTTCCGAGAGAGATGAGAAAGGCGGAGTGATGTTTCGCGAGTACGCGAAACCACGAGCCGGGGTCTAGAAATTTTTCTTTCGACGGAAAGAAAAATATTCGTGACCGAATCCCTCTCTGTCCATAATCGCGACGGCGAGACAATTATCCCTGACCGAATCCTTCTAAAAATACTGTATCTATCGTGACAATCCTTGGTTCTGGGTATATATTTGATTTAAATAAAACAAAAATATATATGGAGGAAATAGTATTTAAGGCAGAACCAAAGCACCACATCGTATTAAAAGTCATGTTGTCAATTTTTGGTATTGTTGTTGTCGGCACTGTACTTCTGGTTATCTTCAATGGAAGTGTTGCTCCACAGGCGCTAACAAATTCTCAGTTATTCACCGATGAAATGAAAGAATCGGTAAGATTAAATACTCTTGATGGAATAGTCCTTCCACCAGAACCAGACCCAACTACCAACGATGCTACGCTTGCGGGAGTGGACTCGAACAACAGCGGTGTGCGTGATGATGTGGAGCTCATGATTGCTCAGAGCGTATCGGAGCCAGATACTTTCGTAAATGCGATTTCTCTTGCAAAGGGGTATCAAGCTATTCTTGTGGCGCCGACGTTTAACCAAGTGGTTTATGATGTAGAGTATCTGAGGATTCTTTGCGCTGCGGCCAAAGTACCCAGTACGTTTGATGATGTCGCTGTTCTTAACGCAACCATAAACACGGAGGTGCGTAGCGAACGATACAAAGAAAGGATATCTAGCGTCTCTGGTCGGTTCTACGATGAAGAATCTGAGTGCAAAGCAGAACCGGAAGTTTCAGAGGTCATAAATGGTATATCTGTCCCGCCCGAACCAGATCCAACTATCAACGACGCGAGGAGCTTGCGATGAAACTAGCTTGTAGTTGGAACCCGTACGAAGTACGTGCGAAGCGACGGACGTGGAGGATCCCTGCTTGTATGTTTTCTTGCCACAGTGTCAATTCCTTGATACTCTGGCTAAGTGCTATGAGAATTAGCCGTTGTAGCTCAGTCGGTAGAGCACGTCCTTGGTAA
>CAZHDL010000089.1:0-3763 GCA_964531045.1 uncultured Bdellovibrionales bacterium
CTGGAAGGTCTCGGCGCCGAGCGACCCTTTGTCAGTCCGACCTTTGTGCTCATGAAACAGTACGAGCTTCCACAAGCGAGTGCGACGGGTATCAAACGTATCTATCATGCCGATGCTTATCGTGTGGGAGCGAAAGACTTTGTAGAGCTCGGATTTGCGGAATGGTGCGCAGACCAGCATGGTCTCGTTATTCTCGAATGGCCTGAACGTATCGCTGAAATTCTTCCCAAAAAAAGAATCATTCTTTCAATCACAGCACTTTCTGAAAACGATCGAGAAATAAAAGTAGTGACAAAGTAGTTTTTGAAAAATTTAAAAGGTCCCGTTGTAAGCGAGACCTTTCGTTTGAGAGTTTTTGCCCTCTTATTTTTTCTTCTTGCCGCTGCCGGGCAGAAGGTGCCGCATCATCACCCAGAGGGCGACGAAGCAGAACGCAATTCCGACGAGCGGTCCGACTACCTCCGGTATGAACTTAACCATACCGATGACCAGCGCTGCCCCGATGGCCCAGGGGACAAAGCGGTCAATCAGGCGCCCGATACCCCGGCCGATTTCTCGGCAGAACTCGGCAATCAGCCCGCCGATGCTTCGCAGTAGCCAGAGAACGAAAGCACCGAATTGCCGGCCCGCCCATTTAAAGAACGCCATTTTCCCCTCCTAGGAATGTAGAGAAGCAACAGAATGTCACGATAACTTTATTGCCACACGAGAGAATTCTCCCGTAGCAAAGAAAGTGGCGAATAGCTATTGAGATATTCGCCGAAGGTTGACAAAAGAACTACTCAAACGACCAGCGTGACGTGTCATGTACCTCAAGGAGTTTGAGTACCTCGGGAGAACATTGTGCGACGAGTCGTTTACCCATCTTGCTTACCGTATCAACACGGTAGGGCGTAGGGAGTGTGCGCTCCTGCATGCGATTGATGGCAGCGAGGAGGAGTCGTTTTCCGAGTCCCAGGCAGCGAGAATCTGGTCGTACACAGACTCCGACAATCCCGGGCTGACCACTCTTCTCTTCACCTTGTGGTGCGATGGTGGCAGCGCCGAGAAGTATACTGTCTTCATGGGCAACGATTGCTTCGTCGCAGCAGAAGATACGATCGCCCGTCAAGATGGTCAGGGTGGCGATTTCTCTGGTGCCGTCGAGGAGTTGCGAGAGGACGTGAAATTCACTCGGACGAATGAGAGAAAGCTGTGCCACGATAGAGTCCTTTCTATTAAAGGGATTACCCTCAGGACCCTGAAACGAATTTCAGAGTCCAGTTGAGTAGGGAAGGTCTCGCAGTTGCGAGCTTCCCGAGTCATCTACCACAATTTGGTCAAGTGAAGGGTGGGGCCACTCTTTCTTCTTCCAGTTCGTGGGTTGTTCTCGCCACTCACCTCCCGGCGGTAGGCGTTGATTGCAGTAGCGTGAGCCGCTTCGCTTTGGAAGAGCGCCTCACGGCGGGCTTCTTCGGCTTTGAAGGTCTCATGTGTCACCCAAGGGGCGAACCGCTCCGCCAATCCCTCTGCATAGGTAGCCCCCGCATAGGTGAGGTGGATACACTGATCACGGACGAGGCGACTCAGGTTGAGAGTTCTGTTGGGGTCATTGATGGTGATACAAAGTCGTTTTGCTTGCGACAACACGACTTGGGCTTTCTCCGTCAAACCTCCATCAACACTCTCAGTGCTCCAGGTTCCATAAAGCACGTCAATACTCCGACGGAGGAAACGCTGGTGTTCAGACCCGGTTCGTACACTGCGAATCATAGCTACCTGAGGTTCAGTGATCACGCCAAGGCTAAGCAAGATCTTCACGACCTTGTCAACCGTGCTCCAGGTGTACACCAGACTGACTGGTTTCCACTGCCAGGAGAGGCAGAGGATGAAGAGGTCTACGAAGGATTCAGGGGTCAGATTGATGACTTTCGTCATTTTGATCTCCTGCCCCTTTCGAGGCGTTGATTGATTGAAAGAACTCTTACTCTCAAGATTTTCAAAACTTTAGAGCTTTGAAAATCTAGTTGAGTTGGGAAACGATAGTTATATCGTTTCCCAATCTGCTTCTCTCCGCACGTTTCCCAACGTTTGAAAGAGTTTTTCTGCAATGGTGTCTCACGACAGGATGCAGAACGCCTGACGTTCTAGAGAACTGCCTCCACGAAACCGACGTGGCGGAAGATCTGGGTCTTGCCGACCGATCCGTCGGGCCGGTGAGTGTCAACCGACGCTTCACGCCTGCTGAAGGCGTAGAGCGGGGTGATGCCCTGGGTGCGGAGAGCACGCTCGAGCGGCCCCATGAAGAAGGGGGCACCGCCGATCATGGCTCTGCGGGGACGCACACCGCCACCTTCTACCCAGGGCCAGCCGGTACCGCGCTCACGCAGCTCTGCGTTTGCCAGTTTAGCAAGTTCCCACGCCACCTGCTGGATTCGGTTGGCATCGGGCAGCTCCTCGAAAGTGAGGAGTGCCCGGATTGCCGACTTGTCAGCCGGTTCTACCACTCCGGCGAGGACCTGGTCGTGGGTGGCGTCGTGCTGAGTCAGGTTGAGGATCTGGTCCATGGTTGTCTCCTTCATCCCGTCTTTCGTTACCCGGCGTGGGTCGATCAAGAGGTATGCCTAAGTTTTTTTGTTTGTATCGTAACGGACAAGTATAACAAAAAATGACAACTGTGTCAATGTAATTTAACAGTAAATTAATGAATTAAATTTATTAAAGCAATATATTGCTCATAATAAGAAAAAATATTGTCAAAAATAATTGACAAAAAAAGAAAAAGAGAGTACGATATAAGATATGATTCGAGAACAACTGAGACCATTTGGACTGTCTGACTCCCAAGCTGAGGTGTATGGTGCTCTTTTGGATTTTGGCGAACAAAAAGCAGGCGAAATAGCAAGAAGAGTATCGATAAAACGAAGCCTCGTGTATAAGGTCTTGGATGAGCTCGAATCTCTTTCTTTGGTGGCTAAATCTGCAGAACTTGGAAAACCAGCTCGTTTCATGCCTCGTCACCCTGAGATGCTTCGGAATTTGATAGATGAGCGATTGCGCAAGGCAAAAGAAGCAGAACTTCTGTTTACTGGTGCTGCGCCACTTTTGAGTTCTGCTTTTAACTTGATTTCGGGGATGCCTTCAATTAGAGTTCTTGAGGGCGTTGATGGCTTTATGGCGTTACACAAGGATATTGTGGCAGAGAAAAAAGATATTAAGTTGCTTCGTTCTATTCACGACCGGGAAAGAGAAGATCTGGCGAAGTTTATTGATAAACAAATAAAGGAACAGGTTCATCATAATATCCATGCAAAGGTGTTAACACATGAGACACCAAAAGCCATTGCTTTCATGTTGAAAGGAGACGAGGAAAGACTTGTAACAAGGCGTTTTATTGTAGACAAAGAGTTTCGATCGCCAGCACAAATTGTTATATATGGAAATAAGGTAGGAATTACTGATTTCCAGAACTCCCTTATCACGACGATTATAGATAATATGGCAATCCGCGCAACGTTTGAGATGATGTTTGATGCGATTTGGCGGTATTCAGAAAAGGGGCATAATGAAATCATACGGAGTTACTATGAGACAGAAAGCCGAAAGTCATTATATAATCCGAATTTCAAATAATTGGCCAGACGAAGAGAAAGCAGTATACTCCCACTATGGAAAAACATCCGAAAATATTAGTGTTGCTTGATGGGAATGCGCTCATTCATCGGGCGTATCATGCGCTCCCACCGCTCACTACCAAAAATGGCGAGACGGTGCAGGCGGTCTA
>CAZHDL010000090.1:0-3619 GCA_964531045.1 uncultured Bdellovibrionales bacterium
GTGTACGAACTCACTCTTTCGCCACTGGCTCAGAGCATTATCGACTGGTATCTGGATCTACCAGAAATGGATGACCCGGGGATTGGCGTAATGGCAAATTAGCCACTATTCGCAGTTCGAACAAACAAGGACCAGAGCAACGCTCCGGTCCGTTTTTCTTATCAAAGAGTATGCGATTGTCGTTGGTTCAAATCCAGCGGCGCCACTTGAAGAGAGCAAAGGTGACCACGGAGATAATTGCCATGATAGCGAGATGAATCCAGAAACCATTACCGTCATTGATGAAGGGGACAGCCGCGTTCATAGACATCATGTTGGAATAGGCGGTGAGAGGGAGGAGGATAGCCGAAAAGATGGTGAGCACCTTCATGGTCTGATCGAGTTTGTTCGAAAGAAGGGAATTGTTGGTGTCTTCCAGCGCTTCGATGGTTTCTTTCTGGCTCTCAAGCAAGTTCCACAAACGGATATTGGTTCCGATCAAGTCTTGAAAGTAGACCTTGAAATCATCGGGGATATGCGGGTGATCCTTTTGGATGAGCGACTCAATAATGGCACGCTGTGGTTTGAGAGTCCGCCGAAAATTCAAGATATCACGTTTGAGCACGGATATTTCAAGCACCATCTCCTTTTCTTTGCCGGAAAACACCTGCATTTCAATAAAATCGAGCTTTTCTGTGATGTGATCGAGCTTGGGAAAGCAGGAATTGAGCAAGACTTCGAGGACATGATGGAGCAGTCTCGCCGGGCCGTGTTCCAGATAGAGGCGTCGTTTGCCTTCGCTTTTTTCCAGCGTGTCAAAAAAGGTTGAGAGCTGATAAATGGTGTGGCGGTGGCTGGTGATGAGGTGTTCTTTGGTCAGGATGATATCGAGTTCTCCTGGGTAGGTAGTGCGGAGCTTGGTATCAAAGAGGGGAATATGAATCGAAAAAAACAAACACCCATCATACTGGACGACTTTGGGCTGATAGGTAGGTGTCACCAGCTCCTCGATAGCAAGGGGGTGAATATTGAAATTCTCCTGGAGATAGGTGATGTCATCCTTTTGAGGATCTTCAAAATCAATCCAGGTGAGATGCTTGTGGTGAATGGTTTTCATTGAGTCGTAGACTCATCAGCCTTGGGCTGAGAATCTTTTATGTTTTTGTCTTATGACCAGTATACCACAGACTTGACAAATTGAGGATTCGGGGGACAATGATGATATGCTTAAACGCGTTGTCCTCGGGTTCATCCGTGTCTATCAGAAAACACTGTCTTTTGATCATGGCATCATAGGAAAAATTTTTGGTGAGCGTTTCTGCCGGTTCTATCCCACTTGCTCGGAGTATTCCTATCAGGCCATTGAGCGCTATGGAATATTGCGTGGAGGCTGGATAGGATGCAAACGCATCGTCCGCTGCCATCCGTGGAATGACGGTGGGTATGACCCCATCGTCTAGGTCATTAACAAGTTGTACTACTCATAGGGAATCACCATGTCACATGGTGCGAGGAAATCCACACAGCCTGCCTCCAAAGATCAAGAGGTGTGGAAAGCTGGACACGCAAAGTGGCTGCTCAATTCTGAACTGAAGCGCCGTGCGCGCAGGGCTTGCCGTCAGGGAAGGCCTGGAGTGCAGGGAGATGGTCCTGATGAAGATGACGTCACTCGTGCTTTTGATGAGCACGAACGAGACGAAGACGGACCGCGCCGTTCTCGAATTCTCACCTGAAGGAGGATCGACATGTGTATGAGATTGTCCATCACCTCGCCTTCTATTGGCGAGATGGTGTACGTCCTGAGGCTGGGCAGAGTGGAAATTGTCGTAGTGAGTGATGTTCAGCCAGCTCACGACAATATGATCACTGTGTTGCCAATGCCACTCCCCACGGGCTTTTCGCCGCATGGCCCGGCACAGCGTCGTCGCTGGCCGACCACGCATTCCACACTTCCGCGTTTTCCGTTGAAAAAGGAGAGGGTGATTAGTATGAGAAATGGTAAACAAACCCAGGCACAGAGGCATCATTTCAAGGACAAGAAACGGAAGAGGTGCTTCAATTTTCTGGTACGCAGACGTATCAGCCGCGAGCTGGCACGTCAGCGGGAAAAGGGCTCTGCTGCATCACCGGAGCCGCAGCCATGAGCGTGCAAATTCCGCTCAATATTCCGGTCGTAGCCTGTCCAGCAGCGAACAATGGCTGTTTCAATATTCGAATTCCACTCGAAGAAGCGAGAAAGCGGCCTGCCGAGCATTTCTGCCAGACATGCACTGCTCGCGCGCCGTGTGGCAAGTTGCCTCAGTCAATCGCAGTTCAACCGAGGGGAAATTCATGTTGACACTCATGACACAGCAATTGGCACCAGATGTGGAGGCTGTCACCAGTCTTCCTTCGAGGATGGTGTGGTGCGCTCGTGTATGTGCCGAGACGAATCTGAGATCAGCTTCTTGGGACTATCACGGTGAAGTATGTGCCGTGGGAAGCACTCCGTGCTCGCATTTCGGCTCGTGTCAACGCGTGGCTCGGGCACTCAACCGACCCCAACGCGAAGGGACAGACCCGAAAGCTGTTTGAGGGTCGCTGTAGTATCGCCGCCCAGGGGAGGTTCTCCCCTCGGGCTTTTTTTATACCCGGTAGTGAGATTTTGACCAAAAAACAGGAATTAGCACTCTACTTGACAGAGTGCTAATCACTATTTATAATAGAAGTGTAATAAGTAGACGCATATGCCCGGTAGTAGAACTTCGATCAAAAAAGTATTGAAATTTTACAGTAGGGTATTAAATTAATAGAATATTGTGAATTGTCTTCAATAGATAGATGCAGAGATATAACTATCGAAGTTTCACTACCGGGTATGATTGATCGTCAAAAACAATTGCTGTCTGCCGTAGTCGAGCTCTACACCAAGACCGCGGTGCCAGTGGGGTCACAGGCCTTGCTCGAGCACTATGATTTTGGGGTAAGCTCGGCGACACTCCGAAACGACATGGTGGCACTGGAAGAAGAAGGCTTCCTTTATCAGCCTCATGTCTCCGCCGGTCGTATCCCGACCGATCAGGGCTACCGGATGTATGTCGAAGAAATGATGGGTGATACCGATCTGTCACGTGAGGATCAGCGCCGTTTGCAGAAGGAGCTCCTCATGATGAAGGCCAAGAACACCCGTCTCAGTCGTAGTACCGCCAAGCTCCTCTCCGTCCTTTCTGGTAATCTCGCTGTCTCAGGTATGATTGGTCACGATGACCTCCATGACTTCGGGATGAAAGAGCTCATTGAAAAGCCGGAGTTTCAAGAAATTGACGAGTTGTGTCGGTTGGTAGAGACACTCGATACGCTTGATGAAAAGCTGGACGGCATCATGCTTCAGTTGAAAGACGGTGAAACGCGTATCTTTATCGGGAGTGAAAATCCGGTCACGGGAATCGAAAACTGCTCCATGATTGTGGCGCCGTATGAGACCAACGAGGGTCGTGGCATGCTCGCTATCATCGGACCCAAACGCATGGACTACGCCAAGAACAAATCCCTTATCGAATACATGCGCAAGTTCCTCGGGGGTTCCATGGGAGTGATGATTATCCTCATTCCACACGTATGGTAGAGCAGGACAACGAAGAAGGAGAGCCCGAAGAAATGA
>CAZHDL010000091.1:0-2997 GCA_964531045.1 uncultured Bdellovibrionales bacterium
TGAGGCCTTTGTGGGCATGGATGTGATTGCGGGTTTTGTTGGTGAGAGCGATGATCTGGGAATCTATGAGTATCAGGATTTGCTAGGGCGTCTGGGGAATCCGAAGGCATTTGATGCCGAAACGGTTTCGCGGGCACAGGCATTGGCTAAGACATTTCAGGCGCCCCAGATACTTTCGAGCGTGCTTGTGGGTGACGAAGTGACGGCGACGGATAAAAAAGGGTTGCTTGAGAGTACACGCGGCTTCCGATTCATGGGACAACGATTCACGCCGGATGCATTCATTCTGAACCAACTGACCAAGGGTCAAGAGCAAGGCCCGTTACTTCCTTCCATGCCAACCGCACTCATGGTCATGTCTGTGTTTGGTGACCAGACCAGCGATCTTCTTCTTAATGATTGGATCACGAAGAATCATCCGGAAATGCGCGAGGACATTCTTACTAAAGTCACAGAGCTAAAGCAAAAATTTTCAGAACTTCCAGACGAAACATGGGGCCAGAATATTTATTGGGGATGGACCAGGACGCTCAAGTCCCTCTTCCAAGAGTCAAACAAACTCTCCGGGTATCCGTTTTTCATGAAGCATGATGCTTGGCGACGCAAGGATACTCAGGCGGCACTTGGTTCGTGGACAGAACTCAAACATGATACGCTCCTCTATGCTAAGCAGTCGTATGCTGAATTGGGCGGTGGCGGAGATGATCCTCAAGTGAAGCCGGCGGTTCCGAAAGGATATGTTGAGCCGAATATGGAATTCTGGGATCGACTGCAAGCTCTCGCCAAGATGACCTATCAGGGGATGAATGATCTTGGATTGCTCGATCAGACCTTGCAGAGTCGTAATGAACAATTTTTGGATTCTCTCAGTTTTTTCCGAACTATGGCACTTCAGGAGATTGAGAACAAGACAATTTCCGATGCGGATTTTGAACGCCTTCGTCAGGAACCGGGAAAACTGGGAGCTGTTATAGATATGCTCCCGGGAGAAACTGCGGTAGAGGATAACGCTCGTTCCGGATTGATCGCTGATATTCATACTGATGTTCCGGGTGGGGAAATCCTCTATGAGGCAAACGGAAAACCAAATTCAATTTTTGTGGCCGTAAAAGATGCAAACGGTTCTCGTCTCACTCGAGGGTTGGTGTACGACTATTATGAATTCACGGGACCACTTGAAAAGCGACTGACTGACAAAAATTGGCGGGCAGCGGTGTATGAAGGGAAACCGTTGGCACCAGAGGGTGGTGAGCGGATATCTTTCCCAAATCGACCGACCTGGACTGAATCATTGAGGTAATGATATGGGTCTAATAAGGAAAAGTATTTTGGTGATAGCGGGCTGTGCATTCGGCATAGCCCTTTTTGTCCTGGCAATGACATGGAAAGGAGAGCTCATTTCTTTGTATTCTGAATCGCTCCCTCTGCCTCATATTGTCACTCCAGTACGATATGAAACTCCGCTCAAGAGTGCCTATGGTAATCGCAGTCTATATGAAGCTGCATTTTCGGAGGCTATGGAGGTGTCTCGGATTGAAAAACCACTGGCCGTCGTGACATCACATCATTTTTTAGCTGCACCTCTTATTGCTCGTTCGTTTGCTACCGTTGCGAATCCGTCGATTCAGCGGATTATCTTGGTGAGCCCGGATCATTTTCAGTCGCGCTTTGAGGAGGGAACATCGGCCTTTACGACCAGTGCAACCTGGGATACTTTCTTCGGGACGTTGGAACCTGATGTGGATTTTTTGGAAAAGATGAAGAATGAACTACCTACCATTGCACAGAAGCGAGCACCATTTTTAGGAGAACACGGTATCTATACCGAGATTCCTTTCCTTGGTCATTATTTTCCCCAAGCGAAAATCGTACCGATTATTCTGAAGAATACATTTGAGTATGAAACGTTTGTGACACTCGGAAAATCGGTGAGAGATATGGCTACTGTGGAGGGAGAGACACTGGTGGTTATAAGTAGTGATTTTTCGCATCATGCCACTCATGCAAGCGCTCAGGTTTTGGACAGAAAAAATATTAATGTTCTGCAATATCTGAATGAAAAGCGTTTTTCTGAATTGGGAAATGATTGTCGTTCGTGTATCGCCTTCTTGGCAGGATACTTGGAGTCTCCCGCTGAAGAATCGGAATTTCATCTGTTGGAGCAGAAAGATTCCACGGATTTCGGTGGTCAGGATTCTGACGTGACCAGTTATGTAAGCGGTGTGTTTACACTTGAAAAGAAACAGGAGAATAGGTCAGCTGTAAAAGAGGAGGAGGTTACGCTTCTCTTTGGTGGCGACATGATGTTTGATCGGTATATCCGGACCGCTATGCGAAAGCACGGGGATGATTTCCCATTGGCATTGTTACAGGAAACTTTGAATGATGCTGACGTTGTGGTAGCCAATCTGGAGGGTCCTGTGACGGATAATGAATCGATGAGCGAGATGAGTCAGGTCGGCTCGCGAGAGAACTATTTCTTCACTTTTGATTCATCTGTCGCACGAGTACTCAAGAAGTTCAATATCGGAGTAGTCAATCTCGGCAATAACCATATTCTCAATTTCAAGGAAGACGGAGTAGTACAGACGAAAAAAAATTTGAGCGATGCTTCCGTTCTTTATTTTGGTTCACCGCTTTCCGGTGACGAACGTATCCTAATACGGGATATCCGTGGTACGAAATTTGCTTTTGTAAATTACAACCAATTTGTGTCTCGTGGAAAGGAACGGGCGCTCGAGGATTTGAAACGTGCCGGGGAATCAGCGGACGTCGTTATTCTCTATGCGCACTGGGGCAAGGAATATGTTGATATTCTTTCAGTTGTCCGCGAGCTCGCCCATGAGTTTGTTGATGCTGGCGCCGATCTCGTTATCGGTTCGCACCCCCATGTGGTGCAGGGCAAGGAAGTTTACCAAGGCAAAACGATTTATTATTCTCTTGGTAATATGGTTTTCGATCAGTATGAAAATGAAGCGACTAAGAATGGACTTTTTG
>CAZHDL010000091.1:3007-3461 GCA_964531045.1 uncultured Bdellovibrionales bacterium
AACACAATGAACAGAGAACCAACGAATACCAGTTTTTTAATCCAAAAACGAAGAACTTCATATTTCAGGATATTCCTATCAATTTGAAGAATAATGGTCAGACAATGCTTGTTGAGAAAAAGGATTGATCCCGCACCTTTTCTTGGAAGGTGCACAGCTCTGAGTAAAAACTCAAGCCGTTAGGCGGATCCGTCTTTCATTAAATCAGAAGGAGTTGTTTCTTTGGAAAAGGTGAGGGATTGATTTTTTTTAGAAAAAAGCGTACTCTGTCTGAATGTCTATGGCAGAAACATTCTTCATCAAAACCTTTGGGTGTCAGCAAAACGTGGCTGATTCTGAGCGGATCGAGAGCCTGTATCGTTCACGTGGATTTGTGCGTGCCGAAAATGAGACGGATGCCGATGTTCTTATTCTGAATACCTGTGTCATTCGTGACAAAGCCGAAGAGCGGGTC
>CAZHDL010000092.1:0-3425 GCA_964531045.1 uncultured Bdellovibrionales bacterium
AAAAGAGAAAATGTTTTCATAGTAAGAGTCTTTCTATTGTATCATGTTTTCCCTCTTTCCCACCGCTTCTTTCCGGATTGACAATGACGCGCTTTTCTGCTAGGATACTTGGATTACTCTTATCTTATTTTTCCTATGTTTCAGCGCTTTTCCGACTACCAAAAACAGTGCATGGCACTCATGACCCGACATGCCACAGCGAGCTTCTTCGTTCTCCTTGTTCTTCTGTTTGGTAGTATCGCCCTCGGAAACGTCCTTCGTACCCCCGAAAAAGAAACTAAAGGAAATCAGACTCCCCCTAAAGAAGTCACTCTTTTTCAACCTGCCGTTGATACCGCCTTTGTGACCGTACCCGGAAAAATCCGAAAAGAAACCGTCATCCATATCGTTGCGCTCACTCCCGGTATTGTTTCTGATATTCTGACTTCTCCGGGGAGAGCCGTTGTCGCCGGACAAACACTGTTTACTCTCACAGGTGACTACCAAAGTGGTAGCGCTTCCCTCCAGAAGCAACTGGCGACCGAATCAGATCGTCTCGCTATGGAGCTTGGCGCCATTGATAAAAAAATACACGATCTCGAAGCAAAAAGAATCAAGCAAGATGACGGTCTCTCTGATACCGAAGCGGACGTCGAGCTCATGAGACTCAAGAAAGAACAGACGGGCAGGAAAAGCACTCTGGAACAAAGTGCACTCTCCCTCCGACTGAGCATGGCACAAGATGCCGTTTATAAGCCAAAAACAGCTACCAATGGGGTTGTCCAAAGCATCACTGTACGACGTGGTGATGTGGTTGCTCCTGGCAAGATTCTGGCCACTCTTTCTGTTCCACGAGGCGCCACGACACTCGAAGCATTTCTTGATCCAAAAACAGCCCGTCTTTTTGATGCCACTCAAGAAGCTACACTGACTATCGGTACCGAAACACTCCTGCTCCGTCCGACTTTTTTCTCTCGCAGCGAAAACGAACAGGGTCTGTTCTCGGTACTCTTCACACTATCAGAAGCGACGGCTGAAAAAATTACCAACGGAGAATTTCTGAAAGTGGCACTCCCCCTCAAAAAAGGAAATGACGCGCCGCTGCTCGTTCCTATTGATGCTGTGTTTCAAGATGATCGCAGTGCTTCCGTATTAAAAGAACATGATGGCCGAGCAGAAGCCGTATCCATCGTTCTTGGCACACTGCATGGTAGTTATGCTGAAGTACGTTCCGGTCTTTCACGAGAAGATCGCATCATTCTTAATCGATCGGTTATCTCAGGAGAAGCTGTTTCTCTTCCTTAGAAAAAACATACTCGTCGTTTATTTTTTCGTCTTTCCCTCTTTTCTCTATGCAAAAAGAATCTTCATTCCTGGAGCGACTCACTTTTGATTCTGCTCTCGAAAAAAGCCACATCGCCTCCTATTTTACCAATATCCGCATCGTCATCTTGGTAGTGCTCACCCTTTCCTTTGCAGGACTGGCTACCTTTTTCTCACTCCCAAGAGAGCTCAATCCCAACATCCAGATTCCCATCGTTTTCGTCGTCACCCCCTTTCCAGGAGCCGGTCCCGAAGATATCGAAAAACTGGTCACCACACCACTTGAAGATGCCGTTGCTGGACTCTCGGGTGTAGAAACAGTCTCTTCCGTTTCGGAAGAAAATGTCTCCACCCTCAATATTACCTTTGTTTCCGGTACCAACCCCGAAAAAGCCAAGAGCGATGTGCAGAGCGCCCTCGATGCTGTCAGTACTCTGCCGGAAGATGCCGAAACACCCAAGGTACAGGTGCTTGATTTTCAAAATCAGCCCGTCCTGACCTTTGTCCTGTCTGGAACCATGGACAGTAAAAGTCTCAACGAAGCCTCTGATACTCTGAAAGACCGCCTCGAAGATATCTCGGGCATTGAACGAGTGGTTATTTCCTACCGAAAAGAGGAAGAGATTTCCATCGTACTCACTCCTGAAATTCTGGCCGAAAAAAACCTCCGCCCCCTTCAGGTAGCGACCAGCATTAGCGCTGCCATCGCCAATCATCCGGCTGGCAACGTCGGTACTGATACGACGGCCTTTGCTCTCACGCAGGAAACAACGGCTGATTCTATTGAAAAGCTCCGTACCCTCCCGCTTCTTTTCGGTCAAAATATTGTTCCTTTGGGTGATATCGCTCTTATTCGCGAAGCGCCCAAGCATCATGCTCCAGAAAGCTTCTATGCCGACCTCGATACGGCACCAGTACGAGGCATAGTTTTTTCCGTCTTCAAAACCGATAGTGCCGACACCGCCACAACGGTTGCTTCTATCCTCAGCACGGCTGAGACACTACGGAGTCACTATGGAACAACGCTGCTTTTTGAACCACTGTTTGATGGCGCCAAAGAAATCAAAAAAAGTTTCGATCACCTGTTCCGCGACTTTGCCCTCACCATCCTCTTTGTCTTTATCGTACTCTTTACGTTCTTCGGCCTCCGCCAATCAGTCATCGCCGCTCTCGCTATTCCCATCACCTTTCTTGGTACCTTTCTTGTCATGAGCGCCGCTGGAATTTCCATCAACTTCATCGCTCTTTTCTCACTCCTCCTTGCTCTTGGTATCCTTGTCGACAACGCCATTGTTATTATTTCGGCGATGGCCAGCTATGAACGCACCAAAAAGTTCGCGCCCGATCAGGTAGCTCTTTTGGTGTGGCGTGATTTTAAAGCAGTTATCTTTACCACTACCATCACCACGGTCTGGGCGTTCCTTCCGCTCCTGCTTGCGTCCGGTATCATCGGTGAATTTATCAAGCCGATTCCTATTGTGGTCTCGTCCTCACTGGCCATTTCGGCGGCAGTCGCTCTCTTCATCGTCATTCCACTCATGGCCATGCTTCAAAAGGAAGCCTTTCCCCGCCGAGTCATTCTTCTCATCTATACACTGCTCTTTACGGGTGGAGCAGCCCTCCTCTTTACCCTGATTCCTGCCGGTCCGGCTCGTCTCCCGCTCTTTGGTGTTGCGCTCCTACTTCTCTTTCTCTTTGGAAAGATATCTCCGGCGCTCCGTCGTCAAATCCACGCGTATGAAGCAACACACTTCTCAGGATTCTTTCAAAAATTTCACGCTCTTTCCGGTGATGGACTGTTTAATTTTGACCCGCTGGCTCATCGCTATGAACGGTTCATCGCAGCCATTCTCAACTCCAAACAATCCCGCCGACGCACGATGACCGCTCTCATTCTTTTTTCACTCTGTTCCTACGCCCTCGTTCCCCTTGGATATGTAGTCAATGAATTTTTTCCTGAGAGTGACCTTGATTCACTCTATGTGAGCGTTGAGCTTCCCAAAAACACCACGCTTGATGAAAGCACCAAGGAAGCGCTCATCCTCCTCGAGGAGCTGCGTCACTATCAGGAAACTCGATTTGTCACCGCAGAAATCGGTGCTCTCCCACCAACTGACAACGTC
>CAZHDL010000093.1:0-2435 GCA_964531045.1 uncultured Bdellovibrionales bacterium
AAAAGCCTTTTGATGGACTGATAAAGAATGGAGCCTTCAACTTTTCCTGTGATGTGAATTCAAATTCGCGGGGGAAGTAAAATGGAGAAAATTACGAAGAAAAAAATATGGATTCTTTTTTGATACCGGTGGCGCAGGCAGCAAGCGCTATCAATGATGCCAAGCCGATTACGACTGTCTTGACAGGGGTGTTGAACTTTTTATTGTCAGTTGTGGGAATTATTGGTATACTCGGAGTAGGAATTTCCGGGCTGATATATATGACGGCCGGAGGAGATACAAAACGAGTACGACTGGCCAAAGGCATCCTGATAGGATCAATAGTGGGGATAGTGATAGCACTCGGGGCACTCGTGTTTCTCACGCAGGTGAGTAGCTTCTTTTCATAAAAAGGAAAAATAAAAAAAAAGAAACATCGGTCTTGTTGAAAGAAGAAGTATTCCGCGGGGAAGAACAAGTACCAGATACATTGGAAGGAGGTGAGAATTTATGAATAAAATTAAAAACGCTTTGTACGGAGTAACTGCTTCCGTCATCGCTTTGGCTCCCGCTGTTGCTTCAGCTCAGTGGAAAGTAGACAACGGAGTAGGAAACACAAACCTGAAGGGTGGCACGATCGGTACCACTATTGAGCTTATTGTGAACTATCTGTTGGCCATAGTCGGTATTCTCGGTATCCTGGGCTTCGTTGTTTCCGGTATCCTGTACCTCACCGCTGCTGGTGATGAGGATCAGGTAGGAAAGGCCAAGAACGCCATGATGTATTCCATCATTGGTGTGATTGTTGCCCTCCTCGGTTTCGTAGTCATTTCGGCTATTAGCCAGGTATTCGTGGGAAGATCAGCAGCTTTCTAGTAGTTTTGTAGGAAGGCTTTTTCGAAAACAAAAACCACCCGAAAAGGGTGGTTTTTGTTGTGCCCATTTTTTTCGAAGCTCTTGACAGAAGTCATTTTTAGATGTATAATGTATAGAACAGTGCCAAAGAGGTACTGTCAAAAAAGCCGTGGTAGAAGCTAAAAATCTACCACTTGTACCTTGTGGGCGTAAGAAAAAACGCCCAAACAACCCAGGAGAATGTCATGAGAGTCTCATCGTTTATTGTTGTTGCTCTGCTGGCTCTGCTCTCGGCATGCACGACTGTGCATCGCACCGAGACCGTTCGCGACGCGAACGGTAACGTCATCAGGACGACAGAAACGTCGCACCGTCGATTGGCCCCTGTCAGTCCAAGCTACGGTTATGGTGGGTACTACAGTGGTTGGGGGGCTCCCAACATTCAATTCACGAATGAGCGAGTGCTCAACCACTACATAATCGTGTATGTCGACGGTGTTCGTCGTCGGTGCGATATGCGGCAATTTGGTGTGAACGGCCAGGTTGTTGCAGAGGTAGAGCGATGTGCTCGACCGTGGGACAGTCAGTACTGGCCCCTTCATCCATGAGTTCCTGGGACGGCCCACCTGTGTATTTCACAGGTTGGGCCGTTTCGATTTTCTAGGGGAAATAAATTGTTTTTTTCTGTAAAACAGAGTATTCTACAAGAGAAAGAGTGACAAAAATTAAAATATTACTTCGTGTCGTATGCGTTTTCTTTTTCCTATAATAGTGACAGTTTTTTTGATGCAGGGAGTGGCGCTGCCAGTAGAAGCGGCGGTTGTGTGTCCTGCCCCTGATTTTTTTGAAAGCAATGGCGTGTGCGTGCCAGCAAAAACAGGTCTCTCTCAAGTTTCGGTAGGTTTTTTGCTTGAGACTATATTGAATTGGCTGCTCGCTATCATTGGTATTATAGCTATCCTTGCCTTCGTCGTTTCCGGTCTTCAGTATCTGACCGCTGTGGGAGATGAGGGACAAGCGGAGACTGCTAAACGCAATATACAGTATGCCATTATTGGTCTGGTAGTGGCTCTTTCCGGCTACCTCATCATTTCGGCTATCGATGCTATTTCTAAAGGAAACCCTAATTTCTAATAGGTGCCTATGTCTTTTGCTTCGTCTCTTCGTTCGCTTTTTTTCTTTTTCTTGAGTGTTCCACTGTTCTTTCTTTTTTCTACAGCCGTGTTGGCGGCTCCATCGGTGGAGCTCAGTCTGAGTCCACAAAATATCGTACAGGGAGAAAAATCAACCCTCTCTTGGAAGATTTCTGGAGCAACATCCTGTACCGGGAAGAATAATGACATGCCTGCTTTTGTTCCCTGGTCAACGGTCAGTGATTCCACAGAAATCGCTCCTGCTCATGGACTGTTCTATGAGCTGATTTGTCTCGATGCATCCGGGAATAGCACCAAAGCGGGGATACAAATTTTTGTAAAGCCGGTCATTACCAGCTTTACTGCTGATAAAGCCTCGGTGGTTGCGGGTGGGCAGGTAACTTTTACCTGGACATCTACCATCACTGAGAAGAATGGGGGGTGTAGCTTGGCAGGTAAAGGGTATCC
>CAZHDL010000093.1:2445-3329 GCA_964531045.1 uncultured Bdellovibrionales bacterium
CGGATCAGCTACGATAACTCTGTTGAAAGGAGGCGAATATACTCTCTTTTGCAGTCGCGGATCCGGTCTGGCTGATCCACCAGCGACTCCGAAATCCGTTCAGATTACCGTCGATGATTCGAATTTTCCATTCGTTACCATTTCTGCCAATGGGGTGAATGGCAGCGACGCCAGTCCTTCGCCGACATCCATTGTAGCCAAGGCAACACCATTTACGGTCGCTTGGTCTACCAAAAATTCTGTGTCATGTAGTATCCCTGCAGGAGGATCGAACGCAGCGGCTGTGGCCGCTGCTGGCTGGACCGGACCGCTCCCGACAGAAGGGAGTAAGGAGTTTTCGTTTGACGCTGCTGGGTATTATGATTTTCGTATTCAGTGCAGCGACGCACAAGGAAATAAGTCGATAGCAAAAGAAATCGCAGCCGTCATAAAATTAGACGGTGGTGGTAACCCCCCCAATCCCAACCCTTCAGATCCTAAGCCTCCTGCCTGCAAACCCGACGGTCTCTGTACCGCTGCCAATACCTGCTCTGGCCTCACCTGTACCACCAACTGTGGTGTCAAGATCAACGGCACGAAAAAGTGTCCTCCTTCTATCACCTCCTTTACCGTCGACAAGGCTACCTTGGCTGCTCCCGGAGAAGTCACTCTTGCCTGGCAAACGGTTGGTGTTGCTACCTGTACTGCAACCGGTGGTTGGCAGGATGCCATTGCTCCTGTCCTTGCTGGATCCATGAAAAAACAAGTAGACCGAACGGTTACCTTTTTTCTCGTCTGTGCCAGTGCTACCGGAGTAGAGACGGAAGAAAAGTCTGTCAAAGTGACCATCAACGCCTCCTGCACCCCAGACCCCTCCTGTGCTGACACCCGCTGTAACGGCACCA
>CAZHDL010000094.1:0-3319 GCA_964531045.1 uncultured Bdellovibrionales bacterium
CGAGTTCGAATCTCGCCCCCTCCGCATTGAATATTTAGTATCGGATGACCCGAGTGCCTCATTTCGAGCATTAAGTCATTTTTTAGTCATATGGGCATATTTAGCTTCATTCACAGGCATGCGGTCGCGAGTTATCAAGATGACATCAGGGCATTGGTCGAACTATATCGACCGTTAGAAAAAAGACAGCTTGCTGATTACTTTGTATACAGCACTTGGACTAGAGCAGGACTTCAGAACGAAGGTCATTTTAAACTACCCGATGGACAGCCTAGCCTCTCTTCTGATGTGAGTTATTTCATGCTGCCGCCTTTACAGGACGCAGTCAAAACTTTACGGAAAAGAGGCAGTAACACAGAAGCGGCTGCGCTTTCAATTTGGATGTATTCTGCAAGAGGTGTCATCAACCAAGAAACGGATGAAGAACTGAAGCAGTTGTGGGCGCTCATAATGGATACCAGGGATTACTGGGACGAGCATCTCAGCAAGCTCTACGAAGACGATAAAAAATCTGGCATGGACCAGGCTCTAATAGAGAGGACATTTGCGCTCTCAAGAGAAATTCTAGCAAATGTACCTCCAGTGCAGTTCCGATAGGACTGTTGATAGCTCAAAAAGGAAGTATTTAAGGAGATGGATTTTCTCCACATTTCGTAGTACACTTGCGTATTCCTATGAGTGATAATTTTCCCTACCAAAAAGGATCAGTCTGGCGCAAGTGGGATCTCCATGTGCATACGCCAGCCTCACATTTGAATAGCCAGTTTCCGGCTGACTGGGATGAGTATGTCAAAGGCCTGTTCAAAACTGCCATTGCTAAGGATGTTGCGGTACTCGGGATTACCGATTACTTCACTATTGATGGCTATAAGAAAATTAAAGAGGAATACCTGGGTGACCCAGCGAAATTGCAGGCACTCTTCACAGCCGACGAAATTGAGAAAATATTAAAAATACTGGTGCTACCAAATATCGAATTTCGTCTCAATAAATTCGTTGGTGACAGTAGCATCAATTTTCATGTTCTTTTTGCCGAAGATGTACCAATAAAGTCTATTGAGGAAAACTTTTTGCATGACATAGATTTTGTCTACGAGGGTAACCCTCAGGACCCGGAGGAAAAGGCGAAATTGAAGATCTCCAATCTCACGACCTTGGGTGCGAAGCTGAAAACACAGCACAAAGAATTTCAGGACCGATCTGATATACACATTGGCATGATGAGCGCTGTTGTTGATGACAGTCAGATAACGAGTATTTTGGAGGGTGCGCCATCAAAATTTAAAGGAAAATACCTTATGGGCGTGGTAGCAGATGAGGATCTTAGTGGTATAGATTGGAATTCACGAGATCACCAAACAAGAAAAGTGTTGATACAGAAATCAGATTTTCTGCTGTCTTCAAACCCAAAAACACGAGAGTGGGCGTTGGGGCGGCCCCCTTATGGGGAAGGCGAAGGGAAGTTCATCGATGAGTTTAAGACACTGAAACCTTGCTTGCATGGATCTGATGCCCACGAAATAACATACATTGGGCACCCCTGTGCTCATCGTGGTAAAGCAGACCACGATTGTGCGAACAGCGAACACTATTGTGAGCTCAGAAATGCATGGATAAAAGCAGACCCGACATTTGAAGGGCTCAAGCAGCTTCTCTATGAGCCCTCTGAGCGAGTTGTTATTCAGCAAGAAGATCCAACACCACTAAAGAGTAAATACACACTAGCGGGGTTCAGTATCAGTCAATCAACGATAGGCACCGAGCTTTCAATTAAGGAAACTAAGATTCCGCTTAACGCAGGATTAGTTGCCGTTACGGGAGGTAAGGGCGGAGGAAAGACTGCCTTCGTTGACCTGATCGCAAACTGTTACATAGATCGATGTCATACGGATGATCCTAACTCATTCGTGCGACGCATATCTGATCAAAGTCCTGTAATCAAAACAAAACTTGATTTTAAAGATGGTTCAGCTTTCGAGAAGGATGTTTGCGATGACGCATTTTTTCAAGATAGTGGCATCGTTTATGTTGCACAGGGTGAGTTAGAAAAATACATCGGTGATGACTCTGACCTTGATATATACGTGAAAAACCTTGTATTTGAAAGTCCGCAGATAAAAGACACTGTAAAAAGTTTCGAATTTGAGCAATTAGCTGAAGGCGTTAGTGAAACCCAGGAAAGTCTCTCTCAAAAAAATGAGAGTATCGTTTTTTTGGAACAGCGAATTGGAAAAGATATCGCCCAATCTATAGAACTTGAGTCGAAGCAAAAGGCAGCTGAGTTGAAGGATATCGAGGAACGTATTAAAGAGCTTGCAAAGGCTCAAAGTATTGAAAAAATTAAAGTCGCGCAGGATAAACAAAAAATCATTTCCGATCTTAAAGCCAAAAAGGAGGACCTCGCGATTCTCAAGAACCTTCTTGCTAGTGCTGTGCATTTTATCGACACGGACCTGGTAGCATTTAATCGCCAGCTTACTTCCATCAATACGGTTCTTACAAAACTTGGGATAGCTGAAACCCTTGATCTTATTGCTTACGGTGAGAAATCGAAACTGGAGGGTAGAACAGTCGAGGTTAAAAACGAGATCACCTCAATAGTCAAAGATATAGAAGTCGCACAAAGAGAACTTGCGAGTTTTGAGGCGGGCATTAAAGATCATGCGAAGCTACTTGATAAAAAAGCTGAGCTTGAGGTAGCTATTATCTCTATAAAGTCGAAAGCAGAACAGTTTAAAAAAGATGAGCAGTCGCTTAGCGTCTCAGTAGGAGACCGGACTACTCTGTTTAAAAAGTTGATCGAGACAGTTATTTTACAAAAGAAGAAGTATGAGGAAATCATTGCTACTTTCTCGTCTGAGAAGGCTGATGTGCTTTCTGATCTAAGCTTCGGAGTGAAAATACAGTTCGATTCCGACAGATTTCTTCAAACAGCGGAAGATGTAATGGATAACCGAAAAGTGGAGGTAGCTGGTAAAAATGGAGAGTCTATCTTTGCCAAGTTTTTGATTCTCATGAAAGAAGTCATTGAAGGTGACGAGACGAAAATCGTGGATTTAGTAGCTGAGGTGGACAAGCTTAACCTGGAACACAAAGATAAGCTCAAAAGTTCCAAGGCGATTAGTATTGGTGACTTCTATAGCTTCTTGTACGCCGATTACCTCTCCGTGACACCCACAGTACAATACAAGAATACCTCCTTGTCTAAACTTTCTCTTGGACAGAAAGCAACAGTATTGATCAAAATTTACCTAGCACAGGGAGACAAGCCAATTATTATCGATTCGCACGATGACCACCTCGATAACGAGTTTATTAT
>CAZHDL010000095.1:0-3221 GCA_964531045.1 uncultured Bdellovibrionales bacterium
AGACTGCTCTACCCCGCTGTGCAAAATTCACTCCGTTCATCGCCCAGCACGCTGTCAAACTTACTCCTCTCAGCGCAGTATATCATAAGATACTTGCTGCGCCACGAGTCACGAGATTTATGAAATAAATCTTTCGTGATTTTCGTGGTGGGTGATCCAAGATTCGAACTTGGGACCTCGACATTATCAGTGTCGCGCTCTAACCAACTGAGCTAATCACCCAAAATCACAATCAAAGAAAAACGTCCGAAAAAGACCGTTTTTTCGAGCCCTGGGAGTATACCGTATATCGAAAAAAAATTCAACCCCGCACATTTTGCACCTATTTTTAGAGGGCACATCATAGGGTAAAACTGGATAATTCTTTGTCATTCCGGCACTGGTCCGAATAGGACCGGGCTATTCGCCCGCGTGCCGGACACGGTGTAACGGTGCAAAAGGTGCGGGGTCAACCCCCTGCCGCAGACAAGAAAAAAGAGGGTGCCTCGTCCGCTGACGAAGCCAACCCTCTATCATTAACCTACCTCTTTCCCTTGTACCAGAAGTTCAATCCACGCCGTACTTGTCGCGGTACTCCAGGATGAGCGGTAACGTCTCGGCGCCGAGGGGAACAGCCGGACCTTCCTCAAGAACGGTGATCAGGTCGAGAACGTTTGCCGAAGCGATCACGGGGACGCCATAGTTGTCACGCAGAATCTGCGCCGCCGGCCGCACCTCGGTGGGATCGTCCTTGTTCCAGCCAAGTTCCATGCGGTCGAAACCCAGGAAGAAGGCAATCACCATTCCACCGTGCTCGCGAATAAGCTTGGCCGCTTCATCGCAGCTCGTTCCGGTCGTGGTGACGTCATCGGTGACGGCTACGGGGTTTCTGGTCAGCTTGGCACCGACGATCATGCCGCCCTCGCCATGATCCTTGGCCTCCTTGCGGTTGTGGGCCCACTCAAGATCACTGAAGTCGGAACGGCGAACCAGTTCCAGCGCTGTGGCCGTCGCAATCGTGATGCCCTTGTACGCCGGCCCAAAGATGACACGGGGCTTCGCGATGAGCCCCTGATCAACTGCGCTGACGATGGCTGCTGCGTATGCCCTGCCCAGATGAGTGAGCGCAAGTCCTTGGGTGAACCTGGCCGAGTTGAAGAAATACGGCGACATCCGACCGCTCTTGAGTGGCCGCAACTGGGGCAAAAGTTCGAGGGCGCCAACTCCGAGCGCGAAAGTCACGAACTTCCGACCGGCTTCCGTTGATTGCGTCATAACGATCTCCTTGGGTTGTGCCTGGGATTCAGGCGATGAGGGACTGACGTGCAGCGTTCAATTGACGCCGAGTGGCATCAGCGACGCGATGAACAGCGCTGATCCAGGACTCCCCTTCCCGAGTCTGTGCATACAGCACAGCACGAGAAGAGTTAACGACGATGGGACCACCAGGTCGCCATCCGGCACGTACTGTCGCTTCTACATCACCACCCTGGGCGCCGATGCCCGGAACCAGGAGTGGCAACGTCGGCGCCAAATCACGCACACGCCGCAATTCATCCGGGTGAGTAGCGCCGACCACCAGACCGATTTGTCCGCCTGAATTCCACGGACCAGCAGACAAACGAGCGATGTGTTCATACAGAAACCCACCTCTCTTGAGGTATTGCATCTGCAAATCGGCTCCACCTGAATTGGAAGTCCGGCAGAGCAAGATCAGCCCCTTACCGTCGTACTTCATATAGGGCTCAATTGAATCGAAACCCATGAACGGTGACAGCGTCACCGCATCAGCCTGGTAACGCTCGAACGCCTCGCGAGCGTACTGCTTGGCCGTCTCGCCGATATCGCCACGCTTGGCATCGAGGATCACCGGCACTTGAGGCGCCACGTGATGGATGTAGTCGATGAGCCGCTCCAGTTGTTCCTCTGCCCGATGAGCAGCGAAGTGAGCGATATTCGGCTTGAATGCCAAGACCAAATCCTTGTTGGCATCAACAACCGCGGCACAGAAATGGAAGATCTTGGAGGGGTCATTGACCCAACTGCCAGGGAACTGTGCTGGGTCAGGATCAAGCCCGACACAGAGTAGAGAGTCATTTCTCGCTTGCGCTCCCGCAAGCATTTCCAAAAATGTCATGTCGCTCCCCTTTCATGGGGTTAGTGGCTGGTGGAAAAGTGCTGATATGACCGGGAACCCCGGCCACCTAAGCCTCCTTAAGCTATCGAGAAAAGAAGTAGCAGTCAAGCATCTCCGATCATTCGTATTTTTCGGGAAAAATCGGGGTGATCAGCATATCGAAGCGCTCGCTCATTGATGAAACACTGCTTTTTCAAATCTTTGAAGGGAAGCGACTGGTCAAGCAGACCAAGCGTGTACGCCAAATGGTCTGAGAGCGTCGCAATGAGAATCTTGTAATTCCACGGGATACGCTCCGGCACTATGGTATTCACATGGCTGACGATATTGGTCAGACACGTGTTGGTGAAAGGATTATAGAATTCCGGATATTTCTGCAGGGAGTCCGCTCTGTGTAACATACTGACAAACAAAGCCTGGGCCTGCTTCGGTGTCGCCTGTGCCCGATAGAGATAGACCCGGTCTCTCCGATAGTTCGTACGGAGCTTGATAAGGTCGCGGTCATCTCCGATGACATAGACGAGTTCGTGCCGACGTAAAAAGAAAAGTACCAAAAGCTGAGAAAATTTTTGTCCCCGTCTCTTACGGATCTCTACCGAAACCGCGATTGAAGTACCATCACGCAGTCCAAAGCTCACCATGGTATGCGCCGCCAAAAGCGAGAATGGCTCGACCATGAACCACACACTCTCGATCTCTTCGATTGGGAAAGTGCGGTCGTAATAACCAGGGGTGTAATCAGTTTCACTCCGATAGGTGAAGTGGCGAATATTCTTGATCGTCACAATCCCCTCTCCGAACGAGATTTCCGGAAGGATTCGAAGATCTTCAGACCAATCGCGAGTGTTCGATGGAGAGCGAAACATCGAAAATTTCAAAAGGCGACTCCGGGCCTGTCCAAGGATTTCCGATATTGATCGCAAGTGATGCTTCATAGTGCGAGCATCTGAATAGTGTGGACCGTACAGGACTTACCCCTCCGGGGCATAAACTTCTCGTCCAGTCGTTCCAGAAATTAAAACCTGACAACAAGTGTGGGTTTTAACTTTAGTGGTGTTATTCTAACATTTGCTCGAACTTTCTTTGAACGAAATTCCTGATGCGC
>CAZHDL010000096.1:0-3184 GCA_964531045.1 uncultured Bdellovibrionales bacterium
GAGGCACCTATCTATACGCTTTTGGCTGACGGAGAAATAGTCGCCAAGCATTTTCCCGGAAGAGAAATTCGCACGTCGTGGTTGGGGAAATTGCCACAGTTTGTTCAAAAGCGCTACCGGTTGTTTTTGCCATTTTTCCCTGCGGCCGTGGAAAGTCTCGATCTGCGGGAATTTGACCTGGTGCTTTCGTCATCGGGGGCGTGGAGCAAGGGCATCATCACGAGACTCAATACGACGCATGTGGCCTATCTCCACTCACCCATGCGCTATGCCTGGGACTCTCATGAGAGCTATCTGCAAGAACTCGGTGCCAGTGGTCGAAAGAGTATTCTGACGAGGATGCTCATGAGCTATCTTCGAATTTGGGATCGGCAGGCGGCAGACCGGCCAGATATATTGGTCGCTAACTCTCTTTTTACGGCAGACCGCATCAGAAAATACTATCGGCGTGAAGCAGCTATTGTGTATCCGCCCGTATCGCTTCGACAGCAGGTGGCTGTGGAAAAAATCGCTGGGTCTGATACAGAGAAGGAATCTCAATCAAGTGTACCAAAAAAATATTTTTTGGTAGTGTCGCGTCTCACGACCTCAAAGGGGATTGATCGGGTGATAGAGGCTTTCAATAAGTTGTCCTTGCCGCTGCTGATTGTCGGAGCTGGTGCGGAAAAGAAACACCTGGAAGACAGAGCCGGAGAACATATTCGCTTTGTCGGGTTTGTCGAAGACCAAGAGCTTGCCACGTTGTACCAGAATGCTCGCGCTGTTCTTTTCCCTTCGGAAGAGGACTTTGGTATGGTTGCCGCGGAAGCCCTGTCTTTTGGGACACCGGTGATCGGATTGGATTACGGTGGTTTGCGAGAGATTATCACTCCTGGTGTGACGGGTGAGTTGTTTCATACGGCAGCTCCGGAGATTATTGCCGAGGGTGTGAGACGGTTTCTTGAACACGAAGGGCAGTATGATGCGACGGTAATGCAGACATCGGTGCAGAAATTCAATGAAGAGAATTTTCGTGAAGGAATGAGAGCAGCTATGAAAGAGGAGATTTGTGATTGAGAGAATGTCCGTGTATCGTAGGTGTAAAAGTTATGTATATCATTGGTCATCAAAAAGAACGAGCTCTCTTGCGGGAGTCTCTGGATCGTAAAGCGCTTGCTCAAGCGTATCTCTTTGTCGGTCCACGTGGTATTGGCAAGCGTCTGTGTGCACTCGAATTTGCCGCACATTTGGTAGGTGAGCCCGAGTTTGAACCGACGACCGGTAAAGAGCATCCATACGATGTCATGGTGCTGCGACCGCTGGAAGAGACCAAGCGGGGTGTGACCAAGACAAAAAATATTGGAGCAGCAGCAGTACGGGAGGCCCTGGTATTTTTGGGAAGTTTCCCCGCTCAGGGGGCTTACCGGGTACTTATTGTGGAGGACGCACATCGGTTGTCTGAGACCGCTCAAAATGTGCTTTTGAAAACACTCGAAGAACCCTGTTCAACTGCTGTGATTATTCTGGTGACACATGAAAGTGGTGCGTTGTTGTCGACTGTGCTCTCCAGGGTTAAACGGGTGCGCTTTGATTTCTTGGAGGAAGAGCTGCTCAAGCAGGCCTTTCGAGAACGGTACGATGAAGCGACGCTTCGTCCTATCGCCCCCTTTTTCTATTCTTTGGGGCGTCCAGGAATGATTTTGGCAGCAGCTGAGAATCCCGAGGGGTTTGCGGCCAATCGCGAAGTACTGAGTGCTCTGTTTCGTTTGTCTACTCTGTCACTTGCAGAGCGCTTGTCATTGGCTGAAAAAATGGCCGTTCATGCGGATCGCACCATCGAGTTGCTTGAGTGGTGGCTGCCAGGGCTCTACCAACAGTCTGTAAAAATTACTGACAAGAAAGGCACGACCAGATTTTTTGAATTACTGGAAGACGTGGAGGGGACGATGCGATTGCTCAAGACCACGCAGAGTAATGCACGGCTGCTTTTGGAAAAACTTTTTTTGTCGGTATAGGTGTATGCAATTTTTGTGGAAATCACAACTGAAAAAGGAGCGGGGAAAGTTTCTGCCCAAGGAGGCGCTGGTCCGAAAAAAACGAACACGTAAAGAGCGGCTGGTCTCTGCGACGAAAGAACCTCGAACGTCCTTCGGTGTGATGGCTTTGTGGGTTCTTTTTTTGGGAACCGGGGTGTATCTGGTTCTGTTTTCTCCCTATCTGGCTCTCGAAGAGCCGAAAATCAGTGGTTTGGAACAGATCGGGAGAGAGGAGTTTTCTTTTCGGGTGCACGAATTGTTGGCAGAGACTTCCTTGAAAGTACTTGCTCGGAATCGATATTTTTTGGTGCGAGCAAAAAAAATGGAAGAGGAGCTTCGAAAGGAGTATCCACTCATAAAAACCATGAGAGTCGAGACGGTGTTTCCCAATCAGCTTACCATTATGGTGGAAGAGCGAGACAGTGTGCTTTTGTGGTGTTCGGGAGAGCGGTGTCTTCATATCCTCGAAGATGGGACGGCTGTATCACTGACAGAAGCATACGAACGTGAGGAAAACCGCTCCCGCACCGTCATTGTGCGCGACATGAGTGGGCAGGAGCTCATGCTTGGAGGGCAGGCGTTGGAAGCCACGTTGGTCAGCTTTCCGTTGTCTATCAGGCAGTTGCTTGAAGAGCGATTTGGCATAACACTGGAGAAAGAAATGACCCTCGCCTCACGTTTTGCCAATGAACTTCGTGTCAAAACAACTGGTGGCTGGGAGATTTTTTTTGGGACACGCGTTCCACTTGAGACTTCTTTTCAGGCGCTTGGGCTTCTTTTTCAAAAAGAAATCCCGGAAAACCGTCGGGGAGACTTGGAGTATATAGATCTACGAACAGAGAATCGGGTATTCTATCGATACAAAAATCAGGAAGAAGCATCGGAATCAATTGAGGAGCCGACTCCTCAAAAACAGCAAAAGAGTGATCAAGAAAAAAAGTCCTCTCAAAAAAAGAATTAAAAAACAGCCCGGAAGAATTCGAGGCTGTTTTTCTTTTCGTCGAGTGAGAGTCGAAGCGAGCTACTTTGTTGTCGAGGGAAGTGTGTCAGGTGAAAAGTAGTAGATGAAGAAGGAGTCACCGGCTCGTGCCAAGGGTACTGTATCCTTGAGCCATTGGTAACCAGTTTCTCCGGGTGCGCGCGTTTTATAGAGACTTTCCTGGTAGAAG
>CAZHDL010000097.1:0-3144 GCA_964531045.1 uncultured Bdellovibrionales bacterium
CAACCAGAAACCGTAAGCCATTTATACTAATTTATAAAGAAGAATATGAAACATTGAATCAAGCAAGATCAAGAGAGCAGTATTTAAAAACAAGAAACGGCCGAAGAGAGCTCAAAAAGATTTTTGAATCACTTCATACTGGGGAGTAGCCAAGCGGTAAGGCAGGGGCCTTTGAAGCCTCCATACGAAGGTTCGATCCCTTCCTCCCCAGCATAAGAAAGATCACCCTGCCCCTTGTGGGTACGGTGATTTTCTTTTATCCTGCAGAGGTAATGGATCGAACGAGGAAAGGCCTGCCTGCTGGTAGGCAGGGAAGCCCTATAGAGCGCATCCGTCATCCGCCAACTGGCGGAGGCGGAGAGCAGTTCGATTCCCCTGCCTCCCCAGCAAACAACACTATGAATAACCTTGAAAGAAAGATAGATATACATAAGGCAGCCGGTGTACTTATCAAAGATCGAAAATTATTGATTACCCGCTCCAAAGGAAAAAGCTTTTTTATCGCGCCAGGTGGAAAATTCGAGGCAAACGAAAGTGGAACTGACGCTCTTAAGCGGGAGCTGAAAGAAGAGTTACAGATTGATATAGAAAGTGTGGATTTACAAATGTTTGGATCGTTTTATGCGCTTGCCGCAGGTCAGAATGATAAGTATCTACAAATGGATGTCTATCTCGTCCACAAATGGTCAGGAAAAATTGTACCATCGAGCGAAGTTGAGGAAATTATGTGGATTGATTCCACACTATCACCAACAATTGAGTTAGGCTCAATATTCAAACACGATGTACTTCCGAGACTAAAGGACTTGCACCTTATTAAGTAAATTCCAACTTCGTCCCATGTTCCCAGTAAAATACAGTATAGACACTATGGAAGAATACCTCGATATCCTCGACGAAGAGGGCAAAAAAACAGGAGTGACTCGTTCCTATAGCGATGCCCACAGAGAAGGACTCATCCATCGTTCGGTCCACGTATGGTTTTTCAATCCCGAAAAAGGACTTCTTCTCCAAAAACGTTCGTCGACCAGAGCTGCCTACCCGAATCACTGGGATATTTCAGCCTCTGGTCATATCTCGGCTGGCCAGACCAGTCTTGAAGCGGCCAAAAGAGAAACCGAAGAGGAACTTGGGGTGACCCCTCCTGACGACGCATTTTGTTTTCTCTTCACTCTAGAAGAGCATATCATTCTGAACGCTGGGACGTACATCAGTAACGAATTTCAAGATATTTACCTGGTTCGCACCGGTATCGATCCTGCTCTTCATTACAAAACCAATGAAGAAGTTTCCGAGATACGCTGGATTGACCTCAATTCTTTCATTGCTTGGACCAGAGGTCAGGGCGAGCTCCTCGTCCCTCATGATGAAGAATATGCCCGCCTCATTGCACTCCTAGATAACGTATAGCCCCGAGAAAAATCATGGAACAAATATTTCAACCAGAAAGCAGACGCTCACGCATTCAAGATGCATACGCTCTTTTGGGAGCCACAACTCCTCTCGAGCTCAACACACTCTATACAGAAGCAGATCAAAAATTGATGAGAGATAAGACATGGGATTACCGAAACCCTGATCTTGTCACGAATAGAGTAAAGAATGTTTTAGAAAATATTGATACGACTACTCTCAGTGACGATGCGGCACAATGGAGGAATGAGATCCTCTGGTTCTGGAATCACCATGCGATTAGCTGTGCCGTTTGGAAATATCAAGATATTCAGGCAGCACAAGAGTTTTCCGAGCGAGCATTGCAACTTCAATCCAAAGATCATCCGAATCGAATTACAAAATTACTCTATCATCTCACGCATAACGAATTGGACCAGGCAGAACAGTGGCTCAGAAAAATAGATGAAGACGAAAGGGAAACTGCTGAATTTCTGATTCGTTTGTATAAAGACGGCCAATTCAATACTGGTCCATCTACAGAATAAGATCTGACTTTTTATGCAAAGAAAAAACGTCGCAGATTTGCGACGATTGAGCGAGAACGTTGTTCTACAGATCTTCGGGCGTAAGGGGCGACACGTGCGCCATACAGGATCGAAGAAAGATATCTGCCTGATCTCGCGGTTTTCGTTTAGCCGCAATGGCATCGATGAGTGCTTGGCGCAAAAACTGCATCGCGCCCTGACTCCGCACGAACCAACGTTTCTCGGGATGCATACCTGAGAGCACTGTCATGTCATCATCGAACCGACCGAGCAAGAACACTTTTGAATAACCGTTGGCTCGTGACAGGACAGCATTCTTGATGAAGTCACTCGCCTCGTGGCATTCTCGCTCCGTCGGCAGAAAGTCACTCGCTCTTGCGACACACATAAGTCCGCCACAGAGCACGAGCAACATAAACCATCGGACTCTTTGCATGGTTGTCTCCTTGGTCTTGCTCCAGCATTAAAGCCATATTATGGCCTCATCCGTACTACTATTTTCTGCCTCCCTGTCTCGATTGTCAAAATTTGGTCTTTTTTTGTCATGTTATACTGCCTTTAAACCAAAATATTCAAATGGTCCACTATTGCTAACAACTCATACTTTCAAATATATGTTTACACTCGAAGATATCAAAATGGCTCATAGCAAAGTACAGAGCGGTGCTGACTTCCCCAGATACATCCAAGACCTTAAGGCTCTTGGCGTGAGACAGTACACTCTTTTTGTCGAGGATGGCCATGTGGAATACCTCAGTGATGAAGGAGTGATTCTTCACAAGGAAGCTACCTATCCACCATTCACACCTTCAAAAACAAGCGATGCTCCATCCTTTCTCAAACACCTCAAAGATCACCAGGCGGGTAAGACTGACTACATGACATTTTGTCGTGATGCGGTCGCTACCGGCATAGCAAAATGGATCGTCGATACCGAAAAAATGACCTGCACCTACTATGATACCCACGGCCTCGAACTCCTCGTCGAAACCATCCCTACCCCCTAGCTCTTCCCTTGCCTCTCTCCCGCAACGGAGCCTATTGAAACAGTTTTCTTGTCTGAGATAGCTTCTACGACACTTTATATCAGCTTTCTTACGTGCCCTTGACAATTTTCTATTTTTTTGCTTGAATATTATTCTGCCAAGTGAGAGCTTGTGCAGTAACCGCAGTACCTACTCAATCCAAACTGGAGCCCGCAATG
>CAZHDL010000098.1:0-3107 GCA_964531045.1 uncultured Bdellovibrionales bacterium
CCAAAGATATCGCTATCCTCGAGATCAACCGTGAAAAGGGGAATATCCTCCCACAGTCGAACCGTGACTTCGAAAGTACCTGGAGCGACGGTTTCCCCATCTATGTGAATCGTATCGAGGACGGCAAGGTCGTCTTTGATGAACAGGGACAACCCGTACGGGAGCTCAAATGGGATTGGAATGATGCTTCCAAACTCCGTTTTGGCAAGTACACGGCCAAGATGCTCCTCATCTACGATGATGGACAGCGTGATATCCCCATTGAGGGAGAAGTGTCGTTTTATGTGGTGCCGTGGAGACTCATCGCTGTGGTTCTCTTTAACTTTGCTTTGATTGTGGGACTTATCCTCTACGTGGTTCGGTTGCGTCGTAAATTGAAGCGTCTCAATTCTCTCTCATAGCCTATGTCTTTACTTACCCCACAACGAGGATGGTTCTTGGCTCTCATGCTTGTTTTCTGGTGCTCCTTCTCTTTTCCCACCTCTGCCCAAACCACCCCTGATGATGGCCTCCGTCTTGTTACTTCACCACTCCCGATTAGCCTCACTGGAGATCCTGGTACCAGTGTCAGTACTGACCTCAAAGTGAAAAATGGTGGCAATCAAGCCGAAACCCTCAAGGTTTCCATCATGAAATTTAAGGCCTACGAAGATTCTGGCAAGCCACAGCTCCTGGAGCGAGAAGATGGGGACAATTACTTTGACTGGGTCCGCTTCTCTGAACCGACCTTTACTCTCGCGCCAAACGAATGGAAGACCATTACTGCTACCTTTGACATCCCCAAAGAAGCGTCATTTGGCTACTACTACGCTTTTGTTTTCTCTCGAGCTGAGGACAAGGCCACGCTCGAAGAAAAAGAGACCGCTCTCGTGGGAGGCACCGCTGTCCTCGTCCTCCTGGAAGCTCGCGTCCCCAATGCGACCCGCTCAGTCGAAGTGGCTGAATTTTCACTCGATCGACGCTTCTATGAATTTCTCCCAGCTACGTTCACTGTTCGGCTCAAAAACACCGGAAACGTGCATATTGCCCCTCGTGGCAACATTTTCATCGATAGTGGCAGCGCCAAAGATATCGCTATCCTCGAGATCAACCGTGAAAAGGGGAATATCCTCCCACAGTCGAACCGTGACTTCGAAAGTACCTGGAGCGACGGTTTCCCCATCTATGTGAATCGTATCGAGGACGGCAAGGTCGTCTTTGATGAACAGGGACAACCCGTACGGGAGCTCAAATGGGATTGGAATGATGCTTCCAAACTCCGTTTTGGCAAGTACACGGCCAAGATGCTCCTCATCTACGATGATGGACAGCGTGATATCCCCATTGAGGGAGAAGTGTCGTTTTATGTGGTGCCGTGGAGACTGCTTCTCGCCACGCTCGTCGTGCTCCTCTTTGCCTTTGTTGGCGTTCGTTCGACCGTAAAAAGCGTCTGGCGTCGATTAACCAAAAAAGACAGCGTGACACCATGAAGTTTCTTGTCTTTACCCTCTCTTTTGTAGGCGGAGCGTGCTTCTTTCCCTGGTTTGCCGAGGCACGTGAAGCTGGGCTGACGGTCGCACCCGTCTTTCAAGAAGTATCATTTGAGGCGGAAGAGGAATCAGTCGAATTCTTTATTACCCTGTCAAATGATACTGATGGACCGCTCGTTCTCCGACCCTCAGTCGTTGATTTTGGCTCACTTGATGAAAGTGGTGGAGTAGCCTTTCTCGGCGCTACAGATAATCAGGTGCGTAAATATGCCCTGGCCTCCTGGATGCGACCAGAAAAGGACGTGATATCTCTCGCGTCAGGCGAGTCCGAACAACTGCGCGTGGTGATCGAAAACAGAGAGTCGCTTTCTCCAGGTGGCCACTATGGAGCCGTCTTGTTTCAGGTGGGAAACGAGGAAAATACCGTTGATGCCAATGCGGTAGCAGTGAATCAGCTCCTCTCGGTCCTTGTTTTTGCCAAAAAGCAGGGTGGAGAGGTGTATGGACTGAAGCTCCTCGACTATACTCTCGAGAAGTCATGGGTGCGTGGTATCTCACAGGCACGACTCCGCTTTCAAAATGAAGGGAACGTCCATGCTGTACCTCGTGGAACGGTTGTATTGAGAGATCCGGTGGGAAGAATAGTCCAAAAGGGCATAATAAATACCGAATCTGGTTTGGTACTGCCAGAAACGCAGCGCACATTTGTGACCAAATTTGTGTCCGTTGCGCTCCTCCTTGTGCCTGGCTCATATACATTGGCTCTGGAATATCGTTACGATGGCAAAGAGTCAGTTGATCAGGTACAGGGCACGCTCTTTCTTGTGCCCTGGCCAAGTATTGCTCTGGTGTTGGCGAGTATCCTCTTGCTTATCGGGTGGTGGCGAAAAAAGAAATAGAGTATTTTGGTGTAAGCGTGTTTCAAACAAAAAAATGTCGGATACGGTGTCAAACCAGCCCCCCTTTTGGTCGAAAAACAAGAAAAAGATCATTTGGGGAGGGCTTATAGTGGGATGTATGGGACTCGGGTATGTTTTGTGGTGGCTGATGACGCAGCCGGTCATGGGTACGGTAAGGGTTCGGGAGGTTGAGGGGACCAGTTTGCAGGAAAAGAATCTAAAAAAACGGCTCTATCAAGGTAAATACGTCACTTTCTCGTATGAGGGTGGATATGAAGAAAAATCACACCAGCTCTCTCCAAAGGGTCCCGTCTTGGAAAGTGTTTTACTCGTTTCTTCGGCTATCGACGGACGAAAAATTGCAGTTACGGTCGCGAATCGTGGGACGACAGACCTCGAAAGTGATCCGTCCTACCAAATACGTGTAGCAGATAGAGGGACGTATAAACAAAGCCCCTTTAGCCAGGCACCATTTCAGGGGGTGTTGTTTGAAAAAAATGAGGCTCCCTTTGAAAAAACAATTTTTCTCTCTTCGCATGGATTGATCGTGAGCGTTGCGCTGTCTTCCCTGTTCCGACAGGAGGGCATAGAGGCAGAATTAGAGGCGCTCATGTCTGATTTCAGCATTTCTGGCGAGTAGGCGATATATTCTTTTCCGATCCCTTTTTTTCGTTGCGAATGCGCGATAATTTTGCTATTCTGTAGGCAGTGAGTCGGGGTGAGCCGACCCAGATGTTTT
>CAZHDL010000099.1:0-3065 GCA_964531045.1 uncultured Bdellovibrionales bacterium
TGCGTGACAATTCCTTGGCACAGAGTAGCGCGCGTGGATGACAGGGTGTTGGTCCCGATGTCCAGAGATGTTCGACGGTCACGTTGTGAAGAGCATCCACGATCATCGGCAACTTGCTTTCCACCATGGATAGCGCTGGTGTGGTAGTGATCTGGATCAGCATCGTGCCAGCAAGACGCGTGGCTGGTGGAGCGTAGTCGCTTCGACGGAGGATGTCGACATGTCCCATGACAGGGAGATCAATTCCGTGAAGCCCCATGAGAACCGGCCATAGGGAGCTTGCACGAAACTGAATGGGTATGGATTCTCCTTCTGGAAAGACCAGGGCAGTATAATCCCTGTCTGGATCAAAGCACTGAAGCGGTTGCCGTGGCGCCACCGAGAAGGGGAGGTGGTGACTGTTATCGTACATCGCTACTTGCATGTATCCTCCATTGTAATGAGTGACCCTTGAAAAGAACTCTGTTACCCTGTCATTTTTTGAGTCTTTTGTCAATGATCCGTTGGGGAGGTGCGAACTCTTGTCATAAGGAAAGAAATGTGTTAGAATTAGAAAAATATGAACGAAGAAACCCTCAAAAAAGACACAAGAGCCACTATCAAGGTGTGCTTGGAACCAAATTGCTGCCAAAAGGGTGCGCAGAACGTGTATACGGCCCTCAGACAGGGATTTGCTCCGGAAGAGGCTCTTATCATGGAGTCGCACCGGTGCCTTTCTGGCTGCAAAAATGGCCCCAATATTGCTGTCAACGACAATATCATGCGCGGAGTGCAACCCATCACGGTCGTGGAGACGGTACGCTCAGAACTAAAAAACCCCTCCTGCAAAGCCGATGGGATCGGCTCCCGCAGTATCAATGATCTGGACACGGTTCTTGATGATATCTTGGGTGTTGACGAAAAAAACACTTTGTGATTTAATACAGGGTCGCATTTTGAAACGACACTCTCATTTTCCTTAACAAGGAGATTGCCATGATGAAAAGAACCGGGATACTTTTTGCCATACTGGTCGTGCTCCTCATCTTTTCCGTGAGGGCGTACAGCCAATCCGTCGAAACAACGGAAGTCATCTGCCTCTTCAATAAAAAAGCACCTCAGGTCATGAGTGCTTTTGCGGTGCCTTTTGGCGCCCAACACAAGAAAGAAGTGGTGTGGCGAAAGTCGGCTCCAGAAGGGTTCCATGCGGTCTTGGCACTCATGCAAGTAGTGAATGTGGCACCGTGTCCGCTCCGTTCCGGTCAAGAGGCCACTCTCTCCATCCGCGCCATCCGCCTCATCGAGCGTGATCCGGCTGGTGTCGAAACCGTGGTGAGCGAAGTGACGGACTTTCGTGGACAGACTCGCCCGTTTCGATTGACGGGCAACTCTACCCGCGTTTACCGAGCTGGTACAAAGGGTCTCCCTCTCGACCAGCAGCGGAGATGTTGTCATATGAGGAGCGCGCGCTCGTCATCAACGTCGCTCAGTCACCTCAAACCATCTATCACGGCTGGACCGATCCCAAGGTCACAGCAAAACCGGATATGAACTACCTGGTTGAGATGGAAGTGAAGATCACGGGATTGGCACGGCTCCAGATGGGCATCGACTACTGGCGCGAGACAGATTCCGTCTACAGCCAATTCGACGGCACCTGCCAACAGAGCAACAACTGCGAGGGGTACCTGTCTCGCTGGTTTGGTCCGACGGATGGATTTGTCACAATCCGCGTTCCAGATGCCTTGCTCAAGTAACGCTGTCAAGCGCCCACACCACGGGCGCTTTTTTCTTTTCTCTTGTCAAATCCGGAGGCGGGTTGTCAAAAGAGGAGCTCTCGTGCTAAGGTACATTCTTAACTTTCAGCACCCCTATGGACATACCGGCTCGCAAAGAAATGCTTAAAAAATGGTTTAAGGGAGTAGTTTTTTTTGGCCGCACACTCCTCAAGCGGGAATATTCCCATCGTGCATTGGCGCTACTCTTTCTTATTGCGCTGTCACTCGGTGCTTTTTTTAAATCGCTGGTCAATGATTCCCTGACTATGGGGTATGATGACTATCGTTTGACAGACGATGACCGCCTACTTGACGTCAATGCTCTGCAGAAGAAGCTCATAAGTCAAGGAGGGTCGCTCGCCGTGCGAGACAAGGCACCGCTCCTTCAGGGAAAGTCCTGTCGTCCTGAAACAGAATAATACGCTCTCCTAATCCATCCCAACCCACCTATGTCAGAAGAAACTCTTGAAGCACCGAAGGAAGAATCGCTCAAGCAACGTTTTCAAAATCTTATCGCTCTTACTATCCTTTTGGGCGGTCTTTTTTTAGGGAGTCTTTTTGTTGATTTTGTGCAGCTCATCAGCGGAGAGGGGTTTTCTTCATGGGCTACTCGAACTCATAACGTGCTCGAAACAGGAGACAAAACATGGGTGGCATACAGTGACCCCAAGGTGACGCTACAGATTCTTACCGACAAGGATTGCGCCACTTGTGATCCGAGTGAAGCACTTGTTTGGCTCCGTCGTGTCATCCCTACCATCGAAGTAACTCGTATCGATATGGCAGATCAGTACGGAAGCGATATGGCCAAGCGTTTTGGACTCGTCACCGTACCCGCTTTTATTTTCTCCAAGGATATTCTCCATACGAGTTTTTATTCCCAGGCATCGAGCCTCTTTCGGGAAAAGGACGGTCGCTATCTCTTTGATATGGGAAAGATTGGTCTGCCAGCCGGTCGTTACATCACGTTACCAGTGGTCCAAGAAGACGATATCGTTTCAGGCAACGCCGATGCATCGGTCACCATTACTGAGTTTTCTGATTTTGAGTGTCAGTACTGTCAGAGCTTTCACAAAGATCTCCGCCAGGTAGCCGCTTCATACGGCGACCAAGTGCGTGTCGTGTACAAACATCTCCCGCTTTCAATTCATGTTCAGGCTGAAAACGCTGCTCTCGCAGGAGAGTGTGCTCATGACCAGGGAAAGTTTGATATGTATGCCGACTACCTGTTTAGCAAGCGAGGGGAGTGGAGTAAGACCAAGGGTACCCAAAAATTCAAAGACTACGCCTGGTGGCTCAAGCTTGATT
>CAZHDL010000100.1:0-758 GCA_964531045.1 uncultured Bdellovibrionales bacterium
GGAGAACCTCACTGGTCAAACAACACTCGATATTGGCTGTGGATCCGGACGCTTTACCAAATGGGCCGCTCTCTCTGGAACCAAAGTATCTTTTGGTTCTGATCTCGGAGAAAGTGTCGAGGTCGCGTATCAAATGACCTATACCCTTCCCAACGTTTGTATTGTACAGGCCGACATCTATGCCATGCCATTTCAGAATATTTTTGATATCGCCTACTCTATCGGCGTCCTCCATCATCTCCCAGAGCCACAAAATGGCTTCTCTGCTTTACCCAAAGTCTTGAAGCGAGGCGGTCGGATGCTTATCTGGGTCTACAACCGACGTGATAATGCGCGAGCCCTCTACTTCTATGAGCCGCTCCGCTCCGTCTTCCGTCACCTCTCCAACCCCCTGCTCTTCAAGCTGTGCTACATTCCTGGTGGCATTGTTCATCTCATCAACCTCTTTGGAAAATTTCTCGAAATGGTTGGGCTCAAATATTATGCCAAAAAGCTTCCTTTTTCCTATTACGCCAACTTCCCCTTCAATATGAAGCTCAATGACGCCTTCGACGTCCTGGCCACCCCCAAGAGCAACTACTACTACAAAGAGGAAATTGAACAATGGTTTGCCGACGCGAAATTGCAAAGTATCCGCGCTTACGAACATCGTGAGGCTGGAATTACTTGTATCGGTACATACTAAGCTTCGTTATGTCCAAAAAGAAAAAAATACTTCACATTATCCAATCACTCGATAGTGGCGGATGTGAAAATAT
>CAZHDL010000100.1:768-3042 GCA_964531045.1 uncultured Bdellovibrionales bacterium
GGGTGAACTCGCACCAAAGTTTGTGTCTGCTGGCATCATAATTGAGACATTCCACATCTCTAGTTTCCTTGATATCTCGGGCCTCTCTCGTCTCAGACGCTTTATTCAAACAGAACAACCAGGTATTATTCTCACTTATCTCTTTCATGCCGACATGATTGGCCGACTGGCACTTCACAATGCAACAGCCGCTCCCATTATCCCCTTCCTCAGAACTACGTACAATCATCCCAAATATCTGATTGCTCGCATCCTGGAATGGCTCACCAAACCACTCGTCAAGCGGTATCTCGCCAATTCTGAAGCCGTCAAAAATTTCTACGTCACTCACCTCGGTGTAGATGCAAAGAAAATTACTGTCATTCCAAATGGTATCGACATCGCATATTTCGACTCCATTACCCCAGATCCAGAGTTGAGAAAGTCCATTGGTATTACCCCTGATGATTTTACTCTTATCTGTGTCGCCAATCTCCATATCAATAAAGGCCATCGGTATCTTCTCGAAGCTTTTGAAGATACCCACAAGAAACTTCCCAACGTCCATCTACTCATTGTTGGTGACGGTGTGGAGCGTGACAACCTGAAAACTCAACTGCGGAACTACGACTCGCAAGACAGTATCACTTTTCTTGGCCATCGAAGTGATATACCGGAACTTCTCAAAATCTCAGACCTCTTCATTCTTCCAACCCTCTTCGAGGGTCAGTCCAATGCCCTTCTCGAAGCCATGGCCTCAGGAATTCCCGTTATTACTACAGACATTCCAGAAAATAGAGTTTTGATAGAACATAACGTAAGTGGTATCCTCATACCAACACAAGCATCGGCTGTCTTGTCACAAAAAATTCAAGAACTCCGCCATAATCAAGAAGCAAGAAAGACACTATCCACAATGGCGAAGCAGACTATCCGTGATTCCTTTTCGCTTGATAAAGCAACCAATTCATTCGAGAGAATTCTCAACTCGTTATGAAATGCGCCGTCCTTATCTCTTTGTATAATGCCGAAAAGACTCTCGACAAAACATTTGAGAGTCTTCGAACCCAGACATTTCAAGATTTCCGGATTATTGCCATTGATGATTACTCCCAAGATGCAACACGAACGCTCCTTAAGAAATGGCAGACACTCTTTGGGGATGAGCGATTTCTTATTCTTGAAAACATGGATAACATTGGTCTCACAAAATCACTCAATAAGGGACTTGCTTTCATTACGGAGTCATACACTGCCAGAATAGATGCTGATGATACTTGGGATATCACTAAACTTGCAAAGCAGATTTCCTACCTTGAAAAATACCAAAAATACGGCATCGTTGGGACATGGTATAAGAATATCTCCTCAAAAGGCGAGCAGAAAAATATGCCACCAGTGACCGATCGCGACATTCGGACGACCATATATAAACGTAATCCCTTTGCTCACAGCTGTGTCGTTTTTCGCACACAACTCATCAAAGATGTCGGATGTTATGATGAATCTATACGTTACGGCCAGGATTATGATCTCTGGCTACGACTACTTCCGAGAACATCCTTTACTAACCTTCCAGAGTTCCTTTGCTCCCGCAATACCGAGGGAACATTGACATCAAGCGGTAAGAATCAACGTACACAGATGTTACAGTGTGTCAAAACGCAGCTGAGATATCTCGGACTCTATAAACAACCATTTTTCAAGTATAGATTCATCATTGAGCCGTTCCTCGTCGCTATTGCCCCAGAATGGTTACGCACTCTGAAAAGAAGAATTCTTTAACCTATGAAAATATTTCTTCCATTTGAAATGAGAGACATCGGCGGAACGGCAACTTTTGCCAAGAAATTTTCCGATGCAGCTCAAGAAAACGGGATCAGCATCTCAAACTCGCTCTCCTCTGATTTTGATACACTCTTCATCATCGCCGATTGCTCACTCTGGTATCCTATCATCGCAAAAATTTTAAGAAAGAAAATAGTCCAGCGCCTTGATGGTGTCTACCACCCCGCTACCCCAGCCGGAAAATGGTACCCCCTCTACAATCTTAAGATGCAAATCATACATAATTATCTCGCCGATGTTGTGATATATCAGAGCAAGTTCAGCAAGCTTTCTTGCGAAAAATTCCTCGGAAAAACAAGAGCAGCAAAAACGACTATCATATATAACGGTGTTGATACAGAAAAAATACCAAAGAAAGCAACCTCTCACTCAGATGGTGTGCCAACCAAACTACTCACCTTCGCCAAATTCGGCAGACGCGATCAGATTGAGCCTATCATTGAATCG
>CAZHDL010000101.1:0-2993 GCA_964531045.1 uncultured Bdellovibrionales bacterium
TGCTCGAACATTTCCAGGTGGCCCAAGTGAGCTCCAAGACCGCAGTCGTGGCCGAGCTCCCCCTCGAGATTGCTATCGTCAAGATACTCTCTCATAACTCACAACCGACAACGCACAACCAACCACCAAATACTCCTCCGACTCATGCTCACGAAAAAAAAGAAGTACCGAAAATACAAAGTAATACCCATGCAGAATCGATAAAAAATACAGTTCCCCTTCCTGACAAAAATTTACCCCGTAGCTTCGACTCACAGTCGAGCGGTACTGGGGCAGCAACTGAAACAAATACTAAACTACCAACCAAAGAAGAAGCGACTGAAAAAACAGCCCTTTTTGATTTATCACATATCAAGGAACACTGGCTCGCCATCCTCGATACCGCCAAGCATCTCAATGCTTCCATTTCTCTCGGGCTCTCCACTGCCCGCCCGAGCGAGGTGAGTGGCAACACGATTGTTATTGCCGTCAAATACCCGTTTCACAAGGAACGCCTCGAGGAAGCCAGCAATCAATTGACACTAGAAAAGGCCTTTGATACCATCCTAGGAGCCAAAATGAAGCTTGTGATCCGCGTCGACGAGAGCCCATCAAGCGCCCCCTCAGAAAACACCAACCCGCTCATCAACCAGGCCCTCAGTATGCTCGGCGGGAGAGTTGTTACCGAGGGGTGATGTAAGATAGGACCGCTCTTTTACAGTTCTTTTCATTCATCCGAACTTGAGTTATAATGACTGTAGCTGTCAACTATGGTTTTATGATAAAAGAACAAGAGAAACGGATAGCGATTAAATTGCGAAAGCAAGGTCTCTCCTACAACGAAATCTTGCGCGAAGTGCCCGTGGCCAAGTCAACTCTTTCAGTTTGGCTGAAAGACATCGGTCTCGCTAAGGCCCACAAACAACGACTGACTGAAAAGCGGAGACTGGCTCAACTGAAAGCTCAGCACGCCTGCAGAAATATCCGAATCACTCGAGAAACCGCCATAATTAAAGCGGCCCAACAAGAAGTGGGAACCTTAAGTAAAAGAGAATTTTGGCTTATCGGATCGGCACTCTACTGGGCTGAGGGAAGCAAACAGAAACCAAATCACGTTTCACAAAAAGTCTCGTTTAATAACTCAGACCCGCAGATGATTCTCTTTTTTGATAAATGGGTGCGAATGTTTTGCAATAAAGCTAAAAATGATCTCATCTATAGCATTTACATCCACACAAGCGGAGACATAGAACGAGCAAAAAGATTCTGGGGAGAGCTTCTCAATACTACTATTGAAAAAGTATACTTTAAAAAGGGCAATCCAAAGACCAATAGAAAAAATACTCAAGCGTCATACTATGGATTACTCAGAATCGAAGTTCGAAGCAGTACTGACCTCAACCGGAAAATCAAAGGATGGAATCTCGGTATAGTAAATGGATTAGGGATACAGTAGAACATCGACACACTGGGGAGTAGCCAAGCGGTAAGGCAGCGGACTTTGACTCCGCCATACGAAGGTTCGATCCCTTCCTCCCCAGCCACCGTCGCTCGCGAGCGACGTGGCCAGCCACCAACTGGTTCACGTAGCGTAAGCAAGCGTGGCCAGCCACTAACTGGTCACGATTTTGCAAAAATATGTATTACTTCTACGTACTACAAAGTCAAACAAACAAGGATTGGTTCTACAAGGGATCAACGCCTGATTTGAAAAAGCGAATCGTAAAGCATAACTCAGGACAAGTCAGCGCAACGAGACCCTACCAACCGCTCAAGCTTGTATATTACGAGGCATACCTCACAAAGAAATCAGCCACCACAAGAGAAATGTCCGTAAAGAATGGTGGTTCTACCTGGAAACCACTCATGAAAAGAATACATGAAGGCCTTGGACAATGAAATTAGCAGTTCGATTTCCCCTCCTCCCCAGCCACCGTCGCTCACGAGCGACGTGGCCAGCCACTAATATTATGCAAAATACTGCTACTGAAAATTGGTTTCAATCCCTGAAGAGTATCTGGATCAATAAGGACATTGAGCATGTTGGGAGTTTGCTTTCTTCAAACTTTCAATACTATGAGAATCCTTTCGAGCCTCCGCTTACTTCCTTAGATGAAATCAAGAACGCCTGGAAAGAAGTTTCTGATCAAGATATTATAAAGCTCGAAATAAACCCACTTGTCTCAAGTGAAAATGAGGGAAGCGCGTCATACGAATTTTCCTACAAAGATACCAAGGGAAACACCCATAGCTCTCAGGGAGCTTATTACGTGAAACTGGACGATCAAGGGAAGGCGATTGAATTTAGACAGTGGTGGGTAAATCGATGAACTTCTGTTTTTCTTCTAATCTACGCAGGCTATGATCTACCCATATAGTAGTATCGACAATCTTCGGAAATCATTGCGCCGGAAAAAAACGGTATTTGTCTCCGGATGTTTTGATATCATTCATCCAGGACACATTGAGTTTCTAGAAAAAGCAGCAACACTAGGCGATACGCTCATAGTTGGAGTACTATCTGACTCTTACATACGAGCAAAAAAGAAAAGACAGGCCGTTCATACTCAACAACAAAGAGCAAAAATCGTTCAGGCTCTTAAGCCGGTTACGCATGTCATCCTGACTCCGTATCTGAAAGGACCATACCCTTCATTGGATGTCTTGCGCAGTCTACGTCCAAATGTTTTCTTCCGCCAAGAAAAGAATCATGCCTACTTACCCTTGAAAGCAGAAATGAAAAGTCTGAGTATCTCACTCAAAGCACTTTCCATGCCGAAAGTTCATTCCACATCGAAGACTATCCGAAAAGTCCAGAAAATGCCCACGCTCCTATGAAAAAAGCGTCGCGAGCTAGCGACACATTGAAGATGTTCCCCTAGAGATCGTTCGGGGTAAGAGCGTGCCTCATGCAGGACTGGAGAAATACCGACGCTTGATCCTCTGGCTTCCGCTTGTTGTTCCCAGCGAATTCGAGGAATACATCCAACGGCTCATGGCTGAAGATGCCGACG
>CAZHDL010000102.1:0-2769 GCA_964531045.1 uncultured Bdellovibrionales bacterium
CATCAAACAACCCTTTAATATCATCCTCGCTATTTGCTCCTTTTGCAGAACTTTCAATATTACGAAAAACGGTCGTGAGAGTCTCGTTGAGATTGGAATCATTCCGAGCATTTTTTCTGACATTCACAAAGAGTTCGCTCGGCAAGATATAAAATCCTTTTTCTTTCACCGTGTCAGCTCGACCGAACTCAGCTTCTTTGTCGGAGAGCGTAGCATAATCAAACTCGGCTTTTCCCGCACGGCGTTCGTCAGCATTGATATAGTTCGTCAGGTTTTCGCTGATGAAACGATAAAAAAGCATGCCGAGCACATACTGCTTGAAATCCCAACCATCCACACTTCCACGGAGATCATTAGCAATTTGCCAAATGGCACGATGCAATTCCGCACGTTCCTGCTCCTTGGTCATTTTAAGATTTTGGTTATTGTGATTCATAGGTCTGTTTGTTTATCATCCATTCTCCTCCGTCGATCATCCAAAATCTCATCCTCAAACTCAAAGTAAAGTGTGCCTTGAGGCTTTCTCTGATAACCCAAAAGTTCCATGGCAAAACTAGAAAGGCTGCTCACTTTATCACCGATCTTTATCTTATCGTTTTCTACAACCTCGGCCACAATATTTGAGTCTCTTGTAAATGTGAGCTTCGACCCTACCGGTATACCGTATTGAGCAAAGTGAAATCGTGAGCGTCTTTCTTTTACTTCATCCACTTCTTTCTCTTGCTCCTTAGTTAAGCCACTATCGATTTTCTGTTCTTGAATTTCAATCCTTTTCAGTGCAAGCGTCGCATATTCAGGATTCATTTTGAAAAACTCACGGCTATCTCGAGCTCTACGGTCGGCAAAAATTGAGTGTAGCCATTTTTCTTCTTTCTCAGCGTCTTCTACGGTTGCTGCGTAATAAATCTCAAAAGGAAGTGGCGTTCCTGTCCTGTCCAACTGTTTCATTCTTTCCTTCACGTCGCCATGTGTGAACCCGATCTTAATATACTCGGGCATCGACTCGTTAATCAGTATGTAAACAATTTGATTCATACTTATTCTCTCCAGTCCTTAATCATGAGACCACCATGGATGCGCTTCACAGTCACCTTTTGTTTTTCCTTCCACCCGAGTTCACGAACAAGTTCGATGGGTATGGTCAACCCTATTGACCTACCACCCACTTTGGTCAATTTTCGAATACCTGTATCTTCGTTTTTTCGCCGTGCCATAGTCAAATAATCACGTATTTAATTACGTAATTCTATTCTAGCACTTTCCAAAAAACAAGCAAAAACCGGCTCTGAGCCGGTTTTATCTCTACTTTTGAGTCTTTAGCTTTTTAAATCCCGTCTCTTCAGCTATGCTCTGTGTCTGACCAACAAACGTATCGAAGTCCCGGTCCGCTTGACTCACCTTATTCCGTGACTGTTTTGCATATTTCTCATACTCTTTCTCTGCCAATTCCTTGGCTACCGCATGCGATATCTGGCCAGCATTCTCTAGAATGCCTCTGTCATTCAAAGAAAGAAATCCGTCCAGCTTGGTAATCCAGTCTTGCATGTGCATCGGAACACGTCGCATCGCCTGGCCCTCGGCAAAGATGAGGTATTGTTCGACGAGATTATTGAGTGCTGCAAGCTCTGTTTCATTCAAGTAATTCTTGGCAATCGCCACTTCATCTTTTTTTGGGCTCACGCCGCGAAAATTCGTCAGCCCCATATGTGGCTTGGCACTATCTGCACGGGCACTCACAATTTCTGCTGCTGTCTGTCCAGCAATGGCCCAGTGCAGCTTATTCTGGACCGTCTGAAAAAACTTGATACTGACGTCCGCCGTCGGATCATAGTCTACACTGGTTGCATAAATATCGGTGATCTTGCGATAAAAACGCTTCTCTGACGTACGGATATCCTGGATCCGCCTGAGGAGTTCCTCAAAGTAGTCAAATGGGAGATCGGGATTTTTGAGTCGTTCATCATCCATGACGAATCCCTTGACAATGAACTCCCGCAAGCGCGCCGTGGCCCACTGACGAAATACCGTGGCAATGGTACTTTTTACACGATAGCCGACAGAAATGATGAGGTCGAGATTGTAGTACTCGAGATCTCTAGAAACCTCACGTTTGCCTTCTTTTTGAACTGTTAGGAATTTCCTAATAGTTGCGTCTGGCTTTAATTCAGCCTCTTTGTAGATATTGCCTATATGCTCATTAATGGTAGGGGTAGTGACCTGAAAGAGCTCTGCCAGAGACTTTTGCGTCAGCCACACCGTTTCACCATCAAATCGGACATCAATCTTGGTTTGTCCATCTTCGGTCCTATAGATAATAATCTGTGACTTCCCCTGTTCCATAGTTTCTTGTTACGTAACTCGTTACGTGTATCTTAGTGATTTGAGTACTTCCTACTTACTTCGGCTGACGATTTGCGAGGATGATGCGGATGAGGGAGGTCAGGATAAAGATAGCGTAGAGAGCGACGAGGATAGCGAAATAAAAGGCATCCTGGGCCACCCCAACGAAACCGCTTTGCTGGTGCCCAGAGTAGAGGAAGTAGGTCACTATCATGATGAGGGGTACAAACCACATAGCGAACCGCCACCACGCCTGAAACACTGCTTCTTGCATTTTATAGGTGATAAGTGAAAGAACAAAAACCGGTAGCAAAGGCATACACAAGAAAAAGATCCAACCAAGAAAGTCATCATCTCGTACACGACACCACGATGAATGACAGAAATAGTCCAATATTAGCAACAGGAACTTTTTTTGAAGATCCAACG
>CAZHDL010000102.1:2781-2983 GCA_964531045.1 uncultured Bdellovibrionales bacterium
ACTAACAATCCTACGAAATACAAGGTGTACAGACCCGATATTCGTAATACGTTTTTCTTTGACATACTTATATTTTAATAATTTATCATTACTATACCCTGCTTTGTTAGTAAATATGGTACCACTATACCAGGGAGCTTCTGCTTCACTGGTCGCTCACTCTCATCGTCCCTTTCGTCATCACCCAAGTCTTGGGGTCGCT
>CAZHDL010000103.1:0-2948 GCA_964531045.1 uncultured Bdellovibrionales bacterium
CTGAGAGCTTGGCCGTGGCTGCCTCAGCGTCTTTCAGTCCCTGCTCGATACGGGCTGTCCGTTTCTCGAGAAAATCAAGCATCGGCTGATACGCATAGCGACGGAGCACCCAAAAAAGGATAGCAAAGTTCACCGCCTGCGCGAGGAGGAGTTTCCAATCAACACCGAGTTTTGCGAGCACTTCCATATCGTTAACCTACAACCAGTAACTTACAAACCTACAACTATTTAAAACCTAGAAAACTTTTCTTCTTGGGATGCAGTTCTAGGCGCAAGTGAGGAACGGAGCAAGCTGTATAGATAATACAGCGGTGAGTACCACAGCTTGGAACGACGAAATGCGCCCAAGAAAAAAGTTTTATGCGAACAGGATCATCAGGGCGATAACAAGCGCATAAATGGCTACGGCTTCGGTCACGGCGATAGCGAGAATCATCGTGGTCTGAATCTTGCCCTGAGCCTCTGGATTGCGTCCGATGGCCTCCAGTGCCTTCGAAGCGAGAATACCGAGACCGATACCAGGACCGAGCGATCCGAGCCCCATGGCGATAGCTGCACCGATAAGCTTTGCTGACTCGACTTCCATACGTTTAACGTTATATATTACTTAATTCATCTTGATGAAACTGACCTATTCTACACCGAAATCGCACTTTTGTCTACTTTCCCTAATGTTCTGGCTCGAGCGTCGCCATCTTGAGGAACACCAGAGTCAACATGGCAAATACCACCGCCTGGATGAACCCCACGAACACCTCGAGGAACATAAACGGCAGGGGCAGAAAATAGGGTACCAGGTGGAGCATGACGGTGAGGAGGACTTCCCCCGCAAAGACGTTCCCAAAGAGACGAAAGGTAAAGGAGATAATCTTGCCTATTTCAGAGATGAGCTCGAGAATCCCGACCGCCGTCCCGATACCATAGGGCTTGTGGAACGGACTGATCAAGAACTTTTTGCCATACTTCATGATTCCGAGAGCGGCAATCCCGGCAAACTGTACTGACAATACCGCGATGAGTGAGAGCGCCAGGGTAAAGTTGAGGTCGGCCGAGGTACTTCGGAGAAACGGGATGATAGTATGGTGACCATTGTGCTCACCGTAGACGCCGACGGTCCCGAGGCCCGGGAGGAGTCCGGCCCAATTCGAGATGAGGACAAAGAGAAATATCGTGGCGATAAGAGGGAAAAACTGGCGGGCTTGCTTCTTGTCCTGAGTCACACTCTCCACGAGATTGAGGAGTGCCTCAAAGACAATCTCGATGACGTTCTGCACGCCTCGTGGCACAAGCGTGCGATTTCGAGTCGCCCGAGTGATGACCCAGATGAGGAGCGCGCTCACGATGACGCCAATGAGAAGAGCATTGGTCACCGGCATCGCCCCGATACTAAACAATTTTTCCGCAGCAATTGATATTTCCATCTTGATAACAAAAAAGGCGCTTTACAGCGCCCCTATTGTATCAGTGAAATCCCGAAAGGTCAAACCCCGCACTTTTTCCAAGGAAGTCTCCGTTCGAGCACCGCCGTAAGACGCAGTCGCCTATTGGCTTAAGTTCGAAATAGAGCGTATTCACCCAAGAAAAAGTGCTGGGTCAAACCTTGGAAATTTCCTACACCTTATTCTTTTGATGTACTCCCGGCAGGAATATTAAAAGCCTTTTCAAATGCGACTTCAGCCATGGCTACAAATTTTTCATGTCGCTTCACTGTTGCATCTAATGCCTCGTTATGAGTGACTTCGGCTGAAAGTTGTGCATCAATCTTTTCTGCATCTGGACTATTACTTTCTACGGCTTGAGCATGCTGCGCCTGCAATTTTTGTATCCTCTCAAAAGATTCCTGTGCAGAAACTTCTGCGACCTTTAATTTTTCGCGGTAGGTACGGATAGTATCTCTTGCAAATTTAAGCCTCTCAGGATCCAATGCCAAAATTTCGTTTGCTCGATCTACTTGTTTCAATGCCACTTCTTCAGGAGAGGACTCACTAGTATTCAGTCGGGCCTCAGCATCAGCCTGAGCCTTATCAAACATTGCCATCTGCTCGTCTCCCGACAAAGAGTCGAAATCAGTATCGACAACATCTTCCATACTGTCTACACCATACAGCTCGGCCCTACTCTTTTCAGCAAGGTTTTTTACAATGTCATCTTTCTGCCTGTCTGTAAGATTACCACTTATCGCTGCCTGTTTCTCGAGAGAAAGATCCTCAAGAGTCATATCCTGGAGAGACTTTTTGGGTGGTTCCGCTACTGGTGGCTTCAAATATACTTGTTCGGCGTGGTTCATACTACTGGTGTAATCTATTTAGAGATACTTTTACTTAATTATTGCCCTGAATTTTCAAGTACTTCTTGAAAAGCCTTAGCATCTGCCAACTCTCGGCCTAATGCTTCAAATTGTGTTTTCTTAGTATCGAAATCAGCCTTAACTTTTAAGGCTTCCTCAGTAAGAGCTTTCTGTGTTGCTAAGTGTTCTTCAACAACTTGAGAGTCAACTTTATTTTTACCAAGCTTTTCAAGAGCGGCTTTCATGCCAGTCATTCGATCATCATTACTCCGAATCTGAGCCTTAAGAGCCTCGCCTCTCGTCTTGAGACCCAACAAATCAACTTTAACCTGTGCGATTTCTTTATTCATTCGCTCAACTAATTCCGGAAACGATTCCAGTTTCTCCCGTACCTCGGCGCGCTCTCGTGCCTCTTTAGCCTCACGCTCTGCTCTCGCTTCGGCGACACCCTCTTGCTGGCCTTCAAGTAAGGCACTCGCAACATCGGTATCTACTGGCTTCTTAATCCCTGGTCGTTCTAACAGTTCAGTCTCGTTCATAGAATTTGTAGATAGATTGACTTAATACTTCTTTATATTATACACCTTTTTAGTATAAAAGTCAAGATAACAATTGAGGCTTGTTTGTGCCCCTATTGTACCATGGGAAAGACCTTTTTGAA
>CAZHDL010000104.1:0-2881 GCA_964531045.1 uncultured Bdellovibrionales bacterium
CTGAGAGCTTGGCCGTGGCTGCCTCAGCGTCTTTCAGTCCCTGCTCGATACGGGCCGTCCGCTTCTCAAGAAAGTCGAGCATCGGCTGATACGCATAGCGACGCAGTACCCAAAAAAGGATAGCAAAGTTGACTGCCTGCGCGAGGAGGAGTTTCCAATCAACACCGAGTTTTGCTAATACTTCCATGGTCGAAAAATTAGGCGAAGAGGATCATGAGGGCGATAACCAAGGCGTAGATGGCTACGGCTTCGGTCACGGCGATAGCGAGAATCATCGTGGTCTGAATCTTGCCCTGAGCCTCTGGATTGCGTCCGATGGCCTCCAGTGCCTTCGAAGCGAGAATACCGAGACCGATACCAGGACCGAGCGATCCGAGCCCCATGGCGATAGCTGCACCGATAAGCTTTGCTGACTCGACTTCCATACGTTTAACGTTATATATTACTTAATTCATCTTGATGAAACTGACCTATTCTACACCGAAATCGCACTTTTGTCTACTTTCCCTAATGTTCTGGCTCGAGCGTCGCCATCTTGAGGAACACCAGAGTCAACATGGCAAATACCACCGCCTGGATGAACCCCACAAACACCTCGAGGAACATAAACGGCAGGGGCAAGAAATAGGGTACCAGGTGGAGCATGACGGTGAGGAGGACCTCCCCCGCAAAGACGTTTCCAAAGAGACGAAAGGTAAAGGAGATGATCTTGCCTATTTCAGAGATGAGCTCGAGGATTCCGACCGCCGTCCCGATGCCATAGGGCTTGTGAAACGGACTGATCAAGAACTTTTTGCCATACTTCATGATTCCGAGAGCGGCGATCCCGGCAAACTGTACCGACAATACCGCAATGAGTGAGAGCGCCAGGGTAAAGTTGAGGTCGGCCGAGGTACTCCGGAGAAACGGGATGATGGTGTGGTGACCATTGTGCTCACCATAGACGCCGACGGTCCCGAGGCCCGGGAGGAGTCCGGCCCAATTCGAGATGAGGACAAAGAGAAATATCGTGGCGATAAGAGGGAAAAACTGGCGGGCTTGCTTCTTGTCCTGAGTCACACTCTCCACGAGATTGAGGAGTGCCTCAAAGACAATCTCGATGACGTTCTGCACGCCTCGTGGCACAAGCGTGCGATTTCGAGTCGCCCGAGTGATGACCCAGATGAGGAGCGCGCTCACGATGACGCCAATGAGAAGAGCGTTGGTCACCGGCAGGGCCCCGATACTAAACAATTTTTCCGCCGCAATTGATATTTCCATTTTGATAACAAAAAAAGGCGCTTTACAGCGCCCCTATTGTATCAGTGAAATCCTGAAAGGTCAAACCCCGCACTTTTTCCAAGGAAGTCTCTGTTCAAGTCACACCACAAGACGCAGTCGCCTATTGGCTCAAGTTCGAAACAGACCGTATTTTCCCAAAGAAAGGTGCGGGGTCAAACCCTGAAAATTTCAAAATTTTATGCCTTTTCTTTGGTCGTGCTTCCAGACGGGATATTAAATGCCTTTTCAAATGCAGCTTCAGCCGTAGCAACAAATTTTTCATGTCGCCTCACTGCTGCATCTAACGCTTCGTTATTAGTGATTTCAGCTGAGAGCTGCTCATCAATCTTTCCCGCATCTGGACTATTACTTTCTACAGCCTTAGCATGCTGTGCTTGCAATTGCTGTATCCTCTCAAAAGATTCCCGCGCGGCAGCCTCTGCCGTGACTATTTTTTCACGATATGTTCGGATGGTATCCCTTGCGAATTTCAGTTTTTCCGGATCCAAATTCAGGATCTCCTGCGCACGATTCATTTGATTTAGTACTTGCTCATCTCCGGCTTGATGAACCTTAAGACTATTTGGTACTACCGTTTTCTCAAAAACCGCGCTGACCATATCAAACTGGGCCAACTTTTCTTCGTCCGACAATGAATCAAAATCTGTATCAATCACATCGCCTCTATTCGCCTCTGCGTACAGACCTGCCCTATTCTGTTCGGCAAGCTTCTTTACGATGGCATCTTTTTCTCGATCTGATAAGTCAGTAAGACGGGCAGTCTCATTGTTCTTGGCAGCCGTTGCCATCAAAGCATCCTTCTGCTTATCCGAGAGCCCACCAGTTACCGCTGCCTGTTTCTCAAGAGAAAGATCCTGAAGCGTAGCATCCTTGAGAGATTTTTTGGGTGGTTCCGCTACTGGTGGCTTCAAAAAAGCTTGTTCGGCGTGATTCATAGTTCTGCGTGTGAATAATTATTGAGGGAACATTTTTAATCAATTATTGCCCTGAGCCCTCTACTGCTTCTTGAAAAGCCTTAGCATCCGCCAACTCTTGGCTTAATGCTTCAAATTGTTGTCTTTTGGCATCAAAAGCAGCCTTAATATTCCAAGCCTCCGCAGTCAAAGCTGCTTGTGTTGTCGTGTGTTCTTCAACCACCTGAGAGTTAATCTCATTTTTCCCGAGCTTCTCAAGAGCTGCCCTCATACCAGTCATTCGATCATCATTACTCTTGATCTGAGCTTTAAGAGCCTCGCCTCTCGTCTTGAGATCTAACAAGTCAACTTTAACCTGGGCAATTTCTCGATTCATTCTCTCAACTAATTCCGGAAACGACTCCAGTTTCTCCTGCACCTCAGCCCGCTCTCGTGCCTCTTGTTCCTCACGCTTTGCTCTCGCTTCGGCCACGCCTACTTGCTGGCCTTCGAGTAAAGCACTCGCAACACCTGTATCTACTGACTTCTTAATCCCTGGTCGTTCTAATAGTTCAGTCTCGCTCATAGATTTATAGAAAGATAGACTTAATACTTCTTGTTATTATACACCTTTTTAGTGTAAAAGTCAAGGTAACAATTGAGGCTTGTTTGTGCCCCTATTGTACCATGGGAAAGACCTTTTTGAA
>CAZHDL010000105.1:0-2844 GCA_964531045.1 uncultured Bdellovibrionales bacterium
ACCAGGCGACTCACCCCAGAGGCACTCACGGCCCTGACACTCCTCATTGCCGAGAGTAACCCTCGCGACAAAGACAAGCTCGTGGCACTGGTCATGATACTCATCGGGAAAAAGTAGTCCAAAAGCTGTTTTTTGCTTGTTTTTAGGATGGTGTTACAATGATAGCAACCTATTATTTTTCGAAAGAATATGACTGCATGGACTAAAAATAGTACGAACATGGAAGCAGGACATTATCGTACCATTAATGGGAATGCCGACGAGCTTATCGGAATTGGACGATGTATTAAAGCAGGGTTTGCGTGTTCAAAGGTGGAAGTGACCAATGGCCGATACGACGCAGTGATTGATCCTGGTAATGGAGGAAAGCTTCTGAGGGTCCAGATCAAAGGGGCTGGTAACGGGAGTGTTGGCTTTACTGGTGGCGGTAGAAGCGGACAGCAAATAAGTAGAACAGTTGCATCCAGAACTTACAAATATGGTCCCGAAGATTGTGATTTGATCTTAGCTGTTGATAGCAATAATGGTGATTGTTACATTATACCAATTCAGGATATTCGGCCGTGGGGGAGTTCAAAAAAACTTTCAAAGCTTCAATCATATCGAGAAAATTGGGATATTCTCAAGACTATTGTTTCTTCGAGCCGATAGCAAGCATCATTTGTTTGGCGACGGCTTTGAGGACGGGGACGCTTACAGAGTTACCAATTTGTTTGTAGAGAGCAGAGTCTGCTAGCGGGGGGAGCTGGAACCAGCTGGGGAATCCCTGGATACGAGCGCATTCGAGAGGAGTGAGTTTGCGGATTCCCTTTTTGTCTTTGATGATCGGGACGTTGTGTCCGCCCATGCCCATGTTGGCCGTGAGCGTCGGACAGACGCCCTTTTTGTTTTCGCGCACATACTGTCGACGCCACTGATAAACCCGGCCTTCTTCTTTGACGAAGTCTTTGAGTTTTTCATAGAGAGGCTTGCCGTTATAGTAATATTTGGCTGGAACATTCTTTTCCAAGATGTCAATAATTTTGGTCGTGAGTTTCACCGGTTCTGGAAAGACAAATCGCTCCGTATAATCAGGATTGCGGAAACCGACGATGTAGATACGCTCGCGATTCTGTGGAATATTGCCATACTCCATACTATTGAGTACCTTGGCTTTGACGTGGTAGCCGAGAGCCTCGAGCGTTTCCTGGATAACTTTAAAAGTGTTTCCTTTGTCATGACTCCTCAAGTTTTTGACGTTTTCAAGGAGAAACCCTGCTGGCTTTCTCTGCTCGAGGATGTTCGCGATATCAAAAAACAAATTCCCCCTATCCTTTTTATCTTTGAAACCTTGGCGATAGCCAGCGATAGAAAAAGCTTGGCAGGGGAATCCGCCTAGAAGAAAATCAAACTTCGGTAGGTCATCGATTCCAATTTTCCTGATATCCTCAACAATGAGCTTGGATTTTTTAAAGTTGAGGTCATACGTCGTTTTGCAATTCGCTTCAAAGTCGTTGGCAAACACGGTCTTGAAGCCAGCCTCTTCAAAACCGATCCGGATGCCACCAATTCCGGCAAAGAGATCAATGGTATCAAACCCATGCTTAATTTGTTTGCTTGCGACGGGTACTTGCTTAGTATCAAAGGTACTAATGACTTGGACGACGACGCCACGAATCTCGACCTCTTTGCGATAAAAGGGGAGCATAGTTTGGTTGCGTGGTTCTAGTCGGAAACGTGACTTTTCGCGGTAGAGCTTCTTGAGGGTCGCTTCGTTATCGTCGATGATAGCGACAACGGTTTGTCCATTTTCTGCGACGGACTGTTTCTTGATGACAACGATATCACCATTGAAAATTCCCTCTTCAATCATACTGTCGCCTACCACTCGCAGGGCATAATACCCTTTGGAGGATCTGATATGGGGATTGATGATAGTCACTGTGTCCTCTTTGTTTTCGATAGCCTCGATGGGTCGACCGGCAGCGATGGTACCGATGACTGGGATATGAAGGATGAAAGGAGTATCCTTGGTGGGTGTGATTGTTCGGGCGTTTCGATCTGTCTTGGAGAGATAGCCCTTTTTCTTGAGGGCATTGATATGCTCATGAATAGTTGAGACCGCCTTTAGTTTAAGCTTTTTGCGAATTTCCTCGATGGTGGGGGAGATACCGTTTTCGTTGATGTAACTGTTGATGTAGTCGAGAACAATCTTTTGTTTTCCAGTGAGAGTTTGCATAATTCACTTTTAATGTTATTTTGCTACAATTTCATTATAACCGAAAATATACCGAAAATCAAAGCGAAAGTTATCCAAGTAAATGAGTAGCATGAACTACTATAAGTCTGAGAGATCTGGTTCTCGCTTAGGTGTATAATAGTGATGAATAAGAAAAAAGTTAATATAATGTATGGATGCAATATTTACATTGCCTTACTCGGAGTACGAAGTCATTAATGAATTAAGAAAGAAATTGAAAAATGGTGCCTCGTTTTATATCCCAACAAGTCGTCAACAGAAGGGTATCGATTTTATTATTCATAGCAGCAAAAACAATAAGCATCTGAGAGTCCAGGTAAAAAGTTCGAGAGCGTATGTTGATGAGCCTCGAGAGAAAAAGGGAAACAAAAGATTTTATAAATATCATCTTTGGTTTAATAATTTCGGAGAGAGGTATCAGATAGGAAACGCAGACTATTATTTATTGTTTGGATTGTATCCCGAATATAGCAATGCTAAAAATATAAGATCGAAGAAAGTTTTTTGGAAAAGCATGATTCTTTGCTTTTCTGAGGATGAAATATTTGATTTATTGAAAAGCATTAAAAAGACTAAAAATAATAAAGTTGATAAGTTTTTCGATA
>CAZHDL010000106.1:0-2823 GCA_964531045.1 uncultured Bdellovibrionales bacterium
AAAATGCCTTCAAAATTGCGGAAAAATACCATGCCGAGGCGCTTTGCGCCGAGGCAATTCCTTACGATTTCACAAAAAGTGAAAATTGGCGGAGAGGGAGAGATTCGAACTCTCGAGGGTTTTAACGCCCCGCCACGTTAGCAGTGTGGTGCCTTCAGCCACTCGGCCACCTCTCCAGCGTTTTTACGCTACATTTCCCAGCCTACCAACTTTTGAGGGGAAAATCAAGGCTTGATCACAAGGCTTTTTTGAACTCTTGGTACCAGAGACCGTAGCCCTCGCTACTGGGATGAAAGAGGTCAGCTGCATGAAAACGGTAGGGCTCGAGAAAGAAGGGGTCAGTCTTTTTGTCTCGATACAGATCAACATAGGTCACGCCCTGCTCATGTGCCGCCTTCATAAAGATATCCCGCACCAACAGCGTCCGCTTCTCCCACAAAAAGGCCGCCGGTCGAGGAAAAAGCAATGCGCTTGCGACGTTCCCACAAGACAGCAGTATCACATCCTTTCCTACTCGCTTGGCTGCCACGAGCACCGAGTTGATATCAGCTTCCAGCGCTCCAATCTCCGTGAAACGTGTAATATCATTCCCGCCGATCTGTACCACCACTCTTTCGTACTGCTTTTCCCCAAGTCCATCGAAAACCGGCAAGAGCTCGGCTACCTTTCTCCCGCTGACCGAGAGATTCTCAATCGTCCAATTGGGATGATCCTGTGCCAAACGTCCGGCCAATGAATCCTCTGGTCGTGTAGCCCCGACTCCCACTCCGGTGCTATCCCCGACAAAAAGAACGTTTTCCGTTGCTTCCGATACCGCTCTCTGGTAAGGTATGCTCCCCCGGACCAACACCTGACTCTCACGTATCAATCCCTGCATACGAATGAATGAGAATACGGTGTATCCCACAACAACAAGGATGAATACGGCCACGCTCGGATAAAAGACATTCATAGAGTATACTTTCAGTGATGTCGGTAGTATATCATCCTTTCAACGCTATGATTGAAACACCAAAGAAACGCTGCCGATGGGTGCCACCAGAGGACCCTGTGTATGAAAAGTATCATGATACCGAATGGGGTGTCCGCACCTATGATGACCGAAGACTCTTTGAATTTCTCCTCCTCGAAAGCGCTCAGGCCGGTTTGTCCTGGGCCACTATTTTGAAAAAACGCGCTGCCTATCGGGAGGCCTTTGCTCATTTCGATCCAGAAAAAGTGGCGCGCTTCACCCGCCGTGACATCGACCGTCTCATGAAAAATCAGGGTATCGTGCGACACCGTCTCAAAATCGAAGCAGCCATCAGCAATGCTCGACTCTTTCTTGCTGTCCAGAAGGAATATGGTTCTTTTGCTGCCTACCTCGCCCAATTCGTCCATGAACTCCCCAAAAATTCCCCACGAAAATCCATCACCGATGTCCCAACCATGACCACACAGTCCGAAGTCCTCGCCAAAGACTTGAAGTCCCGAGGATTTAAATTCTTCGGCCCGGTTATTGCCTACGCCTACATGCAGGCTACCGGCCTCGTAAATGACCACACCACTGACTGCTTCCGCTACCAAGAGACAAAGAAAAAACCGACCGAAAGAACGTAGTCTTTGGCCGGCCGTAGCCGAGCATTCAGGCGAGCGGTGGCAAACCCTCTTTTCTCACTGTCGCCAAACCGAGTCGTTCCAGTGTTTGGATATACAGCCACCCGATATCGAATTCGCCCGGCTTCACCGAAAATCGAGCGGACACCGGGTACCGATGGTGGTTATTATGGAGCTCTTCTCCACCGATGACGATGCCCCAGGGGCACAGATTGGTGGAGTAGTTGGCAGCTGTGGGAGCAAAGTTTCGGTAGCCCCAGAAGTGCCCGGCACCATTGATGATGCCAGCGGCCATAACGGGTATCCAGAGCATCTGGATGGCCCAGACCGTGATACCAATGACGCCAAAGAGAAAGACATCAATCACGAGCATCAGTCCCACTCCCTGCCAGGTAAAGCGCGAGTAGAGATGGCGCTCTATCCAGTCATCGGGCGTCCAGCGACTATAGTGATCAATCTCGTGCACCCACTGATCCCCTTCCAACACTTGCGTCACGTACATCTGACGAACCGCCTCCCGATACAGATCAGCACCGCGAAAGAGCACTGTCTTGATACCAAACACGACCGGGCTGTGCGGATCGTCGGCCGTTTCACACTTGGCATGGTGCTTGCGGTGAGCAGCTACCCACTCTCCGGTAAGCATGCCCGTTGTAATCCACAACCAGAAACGAAAACAGTGGGCAACGAACGGATGGAGCGTGAGCGCGCGATGTGCCTGATGGCGATGCAAGTAGATGGTGACCGACACGATGGTGATATGTGTCGTCACCAGTACGTAGACCAGTATCTGCCACCACGCAGCATCAAGCCATCCGGTCGCGAGAAAGAAAACCAGCGTGTCACGCACGGCTATAAAAAAGTCGGACATGATGATTCTCCTTGGGAGAGTTGAAAGAACTGCCTCGAGTGTACCAAAAATGACACAACAAAAACACCCTCGAACGAATCAAAGGGTGTTTTTGCGGTTTATCGGAATCTTCCCGAAGGAGCGACTCCGACAAGACTACCAACGGCTACCGCCCTGGTTGTTATCGCGATATCCACCACCGTTGTTTCCACCGGTGCGAGGAGCACGCTCTTCCAAAGGACGAGCTTCGTTGACAGTAAGCGTTCGGCCGTCGAGTTCCTTGCCATTCCACAGCTCGATAGCCTTTTGGGCCTCGTCATCTGTAGCCATCTCAACGAATGCAAAGCCGCGTGAGCGACCGGTCATCTTGTCGATGA
>CAZHDL010000107.1:0-2735 GCA_964531045.1 uncultured Bdellovibrionales bacterium
CACAAGGGGAGGAGGAGGGCGTGAGCCAGCCTCGCCGAGTCTAGGCGGGTAGAAAGCGAGCGAGCACAGCTTTCTGTGTGTAGTGCTCAGGCTTTTTGTCGGAGCAAAAAGGACTCCCCTTGGGACAGTAATGGAGTCGGATGAGAAAGGGGTCGGGAAAACATCTGTTTGCCCGTTTGGGGTGACCGAGGTCTGCCGAGGATTAGAGGGCGGAAGCCCTGTAGAGCGCATCCGCCTTAAGCGGAGCGCAGGTCGTCCGACCCCCTTGGGGCTACAAGTATAATAAAGAATCTTCTCGCTTTCGAGTGTGAGGATTTTTTTATTGTTTTGCATCTAAGGGGAATCAAATGAAAGAACATTGACAGGGTATGCCGATGGCGTATGATGAGACACTGGTTCCTTAATGGGTGGACTTCCGAGAAAGGACGGACCAAAATGCGTAATCAGGTTGATTGGCCGGCCAAAATTTGTGAGGTCGCACAGCAGTCTGACCGGCTAGCAGAAGTGTTTCCTGACGAGGGAGCGGATTTTCATTGCTTTCTGTATTACTACCTACACCTTCTCTCGCGCAGGCAAACCGCCTACGGTGTCATGGAGGCGTACTGTGAGGCAGTGGCACATTTGTACTATCCGGAGTTTGCTACGTCGGTTCCGGCAAGTGTGCCAGATCTGTTTTCGCTGCCACACGATGAAAAGGAGCGCTACGCTAGTCTGTTTCCTCGTGTCGCGCGGGTACTGTTTGGTGTGGACTTGGCCGTCGGGCTGATCGGTCTGTTTGAGACGTTCAATGCTCGGGTAGCAGCCACGGTGGCAGAGTTTCATGGCCGGAGGAATGCGACAGCACAAGCGTCTTCATCGTAGGGCGCTTTTTTCATGCTAAAATACGATGGCTTTTCATTGATTGTTATTTGCTGATTGATGACTGTCCTATGGCCACCCTCGTTTTTGATATTGAAACGGTAGGAGAAGATTTTGACACGCTTGATGAGACGAGTCAGGAAGTGCTGACTCGGTGGATTAAACGTGAGGCAGAGAGTGGAGAGGGGTATGCAGCGGCTTTGGCCGATTTGAAGAATGGTATGGGATTTTCGCCCTTGACCGGGGAAATAGTGGCTATTGGGATTCGTGATGTAGAGCGTGAGAAGGGCGCTGTCTATTTCCAACCATCCAAAAAAGGGAAAGAACAGAACTTTGAGGAAGGAGACTGTAAATTTGAAGTAATGAGCGAGCAAGACATGCTCAAGAAGTTCTGGGACGTCGTCGAGAAGTATGACACCTTTGTGACGTTCAATGGTCGCGCTTTCGATGTTCCTTTTTTGATGATTCGTTCGGCTTTGCAGGGGATTCGGCCAAGCAAAAATCTTTTGGCCAATCGTTATCTGAATTATCATCCATCCAATGCGAGACATATTGATTTGTTGGATCAACTGACTTTTTATGGTGCCCTGAGGAAAAAAGGAAGTCTTCATTTGTGGTGCCGCGCTTTTGGTATAGAGAGTCCGAAAGCTCAGGGAGTCGATGGAGACGATGTCAAAGCGCTCTATGAGAATGGACGGAGTGCTGACATTGCCCGGTACAACGCCCGTGATCTGTTGGCAACAACGGAGCTCTACGCGCGCTACGTGGAATTTTTGCAGTTTTAGGCGTGAGACATCACAAGACGAGATGCCTTGTCCCGGCCTGTATTTCTTGCTAGACTCACAAGCATATTGTCGTTTTGTTTTCTATGCTGATACAAGAGGAGCTCCAGTCTTTTAAAGCCCGTCTCGATCCTCTTATTGGGGACTATTTTGATTCGGTACTCAAGGATTCTTTTCAGGAAGATGAATTGATTGCCGAGGCGCTTGGTCATGCCCGTTCTATTGTCCTGGCCGGTGGGAAGCGGCTTCGTTCGGCCTTTATGTACTATGGGTATCTTGGTGCTGGCGGTACCGAGGACGACAAAATGCTGCGGGCTTCAATGAGTATCGAGCTCATCCATTCCTTCCTGTTGGTGCATGATGATATCATCGATCGGGATGATGTTCGCCATGGCGTGCCAACGCTCCATCGGCGCTATGCTGATTTTGGCAGACGCTTGTTTCCGGATAAGGACGTGGTACATTTTGGAAACTCCATCGCTCTTATCATGGGTGATATGCTCTATGCTTTCGGGAATGACATTATTTTTCAGTCAGGATTTTCCAAGGAACGTATTTTTGATGGGTTGTCACGATTGCAGAAGGTGGTTTCTTTTACCGTGATGGGGCAGGCGCGTGATGTCTATATGGAATACAAGCGTGATGCCAAGGAAGAAGAAATTTTGGCCATGTATCGGAACAAAACGGCCAAGTATACCGTGGAAGGACCTCTGCACATTGGAGCTGCTTTGGCGGGTGCTTCTCCGGAACTGTTTGACCACCTTTCGGCCTATGCGCTTCCACTCGGGATTGCTTTTCAGATTCAGGACGATATACTGGGTATTTTTGGTTCGGCTGACCGTATTGGCAAGCCGGTTGGCTCCGATATCGAAGAGGGCAAGCTGACACTTCTTACGGCACGAGCGCTCAAAAACGGTAATCAAAAGGAGCGTCAGCGTATTCGTGATATTCTTGCGCGCGGAGCGCTTTTGACGACGGAGGAGCGTCTGGAATTTTGCGACCTTATTAGGACGACTGGTTCGCTTGCGGAGGTGCAGGCGCTTGCGGAGCAGTATATTGCCGAGGGGCGGGCAGCGCTGGTGCGACTGCAACCCT
>CAZHDL010000108.1:0-2659 GCA_964531045.1 uncultured Bdellovibrionales bacterium
CGTCGGCTGGCGTGGCAGAGGGCGATAGCGAGAGCATCGGCTGTATCATCGGGTTGAGGTATCGTTGGGAGCTTGAGGATGGCCTGTACCATCAATTGTACCTGAGTCTTCTCCGCTCTCCCATAATTTGTCAACGCCTGCTTCACTTCGAGGGGCGTGTAACCGGAAATACTAACACAGAAATTCTCCAAAGTCAAGAGGATAACCCCTCGGGCTTGGGCCACCGAAATGATGGTTTTTTGGTTCTTAAAGAAGAAGAGTTCCTCCACGGCGGCCTCCTCGGGCTGGTACTGTTTGATGATAGTCTCGAGGTCGCTCGCTATTTCAGCGAGACGCTTCTCTGGCGCCAGGTCTTTACTCGTGCTGATGTGCCCATAGGCGACAGAAGTCGTTTTCCCGCCCTGTACTTCGATGACCCCCCAGCCCACCGTCGCGGTGCCAGGATCGATGCCAAGAATTCTCATAAGTTTTCAGTTATTGCTTTTCTCGGCCATATCCCAGAGCATGAGAAAGAATTGCTCGTAATTCTTAGACACGACTGGTGACTTAATAACGTAAAGAAGGGCAGGCTTGAGAAAAGAGTAAAAGAGGACTTTATCTTTTCGAATCACCATATGACTGGCGCCCTGTGGAAATCCCGTTAGGAAACGCATTTTGAGATCCAAACGGTTTGAAATATGTTTCACGTAGAGATCTTTTTCTGTCGTGCTTCCTAGGTAGTAGGTTGTTATATACTTTTGGGTTTGAGTAACCAGATAGTCATTAAGCGCTTTTCCCATCATATCAGCAAAGCCCTGGGTATTTCCTCCGATGATATACTGGAACTCTTTCTCGGTGACCGAATGTACCCAATCACGTTCATGTTTTTGAATAGCCTCTGCTCCGACATACATTTCAAAATCTTGTTCGTAACCTACCTTGGAAAATACCGAGAGCTCGTTGACAAGTTTTTCCGCCTCCACTAACTTACGTTTCGCGATTTTTTCTATCTCTCCCTGTGAAACAGCTTTGTAGCGGGATTGTTTGCCGTGAGGGATCTCGATGACGAGACCGCGTTCCCGGAGCGAGGGGAGGGCAGTATAGACGTACTGACGAGGGATAACGGCCTTTTTGGCGATATCCGAGCCACCGAGCTCGCGTCCAGCCTCGAGGAGGGCAATATAGACAGCGGTTTCGCTCTCGGACAGGCCAAAGTCCTGAAGCATGGTGGCCGCTCGCTCATATTCCGTCAGGACGGATTTTTCATGGATTTTTTCTGGTTGGCAATTTTCTGTTTCTAAATCTGTCATAGATATATATACAGTATATCATATTATGGCTTTTTGTAAAGTAAATTATTATATAAATAATGACATATTATTATTGACAGTAATGCTATTTTCTGCTATACTATGGTGTCAGGATAAGAAAAAATCAAATCCTGAAAGTTCTTTCAAAGGTTTCCGCTACCTAGGTCTTAGAGTAAAGAGGGCGATGCATAACCCTTTCCATCCTAAGACTTAGGCACACCTCTTGATTGACCCAGAGTGGGTAACGAAAGATAGTGTGAAGGAGATGTAAATGGAAGCGTGGTGCTGCAATCAGTGCAACTTGTGGACCAAGGTGGAAAACCTCTGCCCAATCTGCCACAGCGAATGCCCGGATATCACTCCGATCCCAAACATCCCATGGGACGACCGTCGTGGTTATTACAACCTCCACGAGCGAGTACTAAAAGATGGGAAGGCCGAATGGGTTAGGATGGGCTCAACCCAAGATCAAGTCATTGCCCTTAAGTGGAGTAGTCATCACCTCAAATGGGGAGAAGACACAGAGATTGGGGCGAGGCGTTACACTGGCTGGGGCCCGCCTATGTAGACATCCCGAGACGGATGAAAAACCTCTCCGCGTTACTTGTCCGCGTGTAGGCAAGCCAAAGGAGAAGCGTTGAACCAAACGCTTCTCCTCTCAATCAAGTTTTCAAACAGGCGGTTTGAGAGCTTGTAGAGGTTTTGTTCATTCAACCAGAGGAGAGAAATATGTTCTGCGTTTGCTGTAAGAGCCATATCCATATCGTGCTTGGTGAAGGGGTAGTCACGCAGCGCGAGCCTACTCAATTCGGTTGGCCCATCTTCACGCAACAAGATGTGGTTACGACCGAGAGAATGATGCTTCAGGATTATGCGAAAAACGAAGAGGGGAAGGCAAAAATCCGTGAGTTTTTTGCAAAAGTTTACCCCAACCTCAAGAAGCAAGGACGCGACAATCGGGGGCGTTTCACTCCTTCGTACCTGCCAAAAACTGGCAGAGGTACGGTAGTGCGTTACGCTACCCTCTTTGAGACATGGTTTTCTTTTGTAAAGGGTGAGAAGAAAAATGTTGACTATGTTGTAACCGGCGTGCCAATTTGGAACGTGATCATAGTTCCACTACGCCATTGTAGTCTCATTCGCTATATCACCGAGCCTCCCCAAGAACTTTCGTATCGCGAGTACACATGGGAAGGGGAATTCCAGGTTCCAAAAAATCTTGGAATCATTGAGTAGTTGAACACCGCACGGTCTTGGATTCAAGAGCTGAGGACAACCTGGTCACCATACAGTAAAAGTGATTGTCGCTACTCTTCAAAAAGCGTCGTGGGAAATCCTACGACGCTTCTTCTTTTTTCTAATAAGCTAGG
>CAZHDL010000109.1:0-2566 GCA_964531045.1 uncultured Bdellovibrionales bacterium
TCCATTGTCTCAAGGATTTGCCGGACATGCTCGATATGCATATCCTGGCCGGACCAGAGGTCTACTTTGCTGCTGGCAATGACAAGAAGGACCCAGGAGGCTGGAGTGGCTTCACTGTGATTGCGGAGAGCCACATCAGTATCCACACTTTTCCCGCTCGTGGTTTTGTCAGCATCGATGTCTATACCTGCAAGAACGGCCTGTCTCAGGATCACATCGTCAATTACTTCGTGAAGCAGTTTGAGCTCAAGGATACAGAGGTGAACTTCATCAAGCGTGGCCAGAAATATCCAACGCAGAATACTCTTTGATTTTTAGGGTGTGGAATACTCTTTTGAAGGAATTATCGGTGCGGTAGCAGGAGGACTTTCTTTTTTGGCGTTTCTCCTTTACTACGTCTCGATACTCCGTGGAGAAACGAGGCCGAATAGGGCGACCTGGATTATTTTGACCGTGGTGGGAGTCCTCATTGCTAGTAGCTATTATGCGTCTGGAGCCCGGGAAACCATGTGGATTCCACTCTCCTACGTACTCGGTCCCTTTATCGCGGCAATACTCTCCATCAAATATGGAGAGGGTGGCTGGAACCGTTTTGATATCGTCTGTTTACTTGGTTGTTTGGTCAGCGTCGTGTTCTGGTGGTCGACCGATGAGCCTTTGATCGCGCTCTTCATCAATATCGTGATTGATTTTTTTGGTATTCTCCCGACGCTTAAAAAGTCGTACTTGGATCCGTTGAGTGAGGGGAAGTTAGCCTGGTCAGTGACCACGCTTTCCAACTTTTTGAATATCTTTGCCGTGGGAACATGGTCTTTTGCTCTTGGAGCGTATCCAGTATACATGGTTCTCGTTAATGGACTGGTGACATTCTTCCTGTTCACCAGAAGGAAAGCAAGCACCGCTTAAATTCGTCTAATGTTACACTTTTATGGACCGGAGCTCAAAGATTCTGTTGTATGTGTTTTTGTTTCTGTGTATTGCTACCGTTATGTTTTCGTTTGCGCGATACATGATATTTCGTGACTTTGAGGTGATGGAAACGCCAGGGGAAGAAGTGGAGACAGAGCCCGCGGGCGATATGATCCAGGAAACAGGCACTGAGTAAATCATTTTGAGACTCGTATGTCGTCCGCTCTCGATCTCGTGTTTTCAGCACAAGAATATCTCCGTACGTACTACCCGAATGATGTCGATCAGGAACAGTTTTTTGGGGCTATCAATGCGGTAGAGGCCCAGTTTGATCGTTCCCAGGGACACCTCGATGTTGGACCACTCGTAGCCAAGACTGGCCTGCCACATGAGATGATTGAAAATGCCGCCCTTGTCGCTTTTTTTACTACTGTTGCGCGCCATTTTCTCAGGGATTTTCCTCGTGGTGACGCGGTGATTCTGGACGTGGGGGGTGGACCAACGATCTATCAGCATATCGCCTTTTGTCTCAATGCATCGGTGATTATTCATAGCGATTATCTCGCAGCAAACAGAACGGAGGTAGTGAACTATCTCACGGACACTAAAGAAGCATATCTCTGGGAGACGTATATCGCTACAATACGTCAGGTACTACAGGGTGATAGGGATTATGCTGCTCTGCTCGACCAAGAAAAAGCCAGTATCGACGAGAGTATCCGTACGCATGCCGAGGAAATAGAACATATCCTCTCCGATGAATCAAGAGGGCTCCTCGAGAAAAAGCTGAAAGCGAGCATCGAGAAAGAGGTAGTTTTTGGAGATGTGTTTTCGGACCATTTTCTCAATGGTCCGAAGAATGAGCTACGAGCGATACTTGACCGAGTGACCGATCATGATCTCCCCGATGTTGTCTCGGCGTACTTTTTGGTCGAGTCTGCCACGCACAGTCAAGAGACGTGGGAAAAAGGTATGCGTAATTTGATAGAGGCGACAGCCCCGGGTGGATATCTGGTGGTGACCGCCATTCGTCACGCATCTTGGTACCGAGTGGGTGAAAAGAGGGTCCGAGCGACACCGGTCGATGAGCACAGCATAGGGGAATTTTTGAGAGAACATGGTATAGTAGTCGAAGAGCTACGAGTACTCACAGGGAGTAATCAGGCCAGTCATGGGTACGATGGCATGGTGTTTGTTTTAGGAAGAAAAATATTACCACATTGATGAAGTAAAACTATGGATTCACTGGCATCGGTCGCGACGTGTGATTTTGCAGGACCTCAGTTTTTGTTTTTCAACGACATTCCAACGCTGGTGTATGTTTCGCATATCCCTATTTTTCTCGTGGCCTTTTTCCTGGGCTTGTTTGTCCTCCGGAGCGGTATCACTGCGCTCCAGAATCGCGCTTTTTTCTTGGCCATGCTTACTTTTGGGATGTGGGTGCTCCTCGATTCAATATTTTGGGCGGCCAATAGGAGTGATGTGATTATGTTTGTGTGGAGTATGCTGGTTTTTGTGGAGCCCATAGTCCATATGTGCATGCTGTATCTCGTCTATGTTCTTTCGACCGGCAAAGATATGCCATTTTGGTCCAAGCTTATCGCCGTGCTTATCTTTCTGCCTCAGTTTTTCCTGGTACCCACGACGTACACTCTTT
>CAZHDL010000110.1:0-2466 GCA_964531045.1 uncultured Bdellovibrionales bacterium
TTTCATGATGCATGGGGTTTCGTAGGGATGGATGACCTCCACTACTTTCTTCACCTTGATCCAATTTTCTTTCTTCGTTTTGACCAGAGTGACAATTTCTTTACCTGTGACAATCTTGTCCTTCCACCAGTAGCTGCTTTCAATCGGGAAATAATTCACGCAGGCAATCAGTCGATCACGAAGCAAAGCCTCAGCGACTTTCTTCGCTTCTTTCTTGTTCTTGTGGGTGATGTAGATGATGATGAATTTCATAAGTTATTTTTTCAAAACGATATCGGCATCTCCTACTGGTGTCTTAATAAATGACTCAATGGAGAGACATGTACCCTCATACATACCTAGACCAAACTTCTTGGTAGGAAGCGAGACTGGATCTGCATCAAAATTTGCGTAGAATTCACCAGGTACTACGGATTGTTGACCGCCACCTATTGGCGTGAAAGTTACTAGAAACTTAAAATACACTTTATTTGAAGTGATGTGGTTTATCGAATACTCTATAACAATGTCTTTAGAAACGTCAATTTGATCCCCTTTCAATTTAACATTTTCAGTACTCCCGAAATTATCAAACTCGATGAAGCCTATATCTTTGCCTGGAATCAACATCCTGTAATTTTCATCGTACATCAACACTAACTTCGGATCTTGAACCTCTTCTTTCAATTCATCATTTTTTGACAATTTCACTCTCATCGTAACTTTTTCACCAACTTTTAGACCATCTTTCAGTACAATATGTCCAACTTCAAATCCCTTTCTTCCTATATTGCAAAACAGACCATCCTTTTTAAGAATGCCCTTTTCAAGAGTCCAATCGTCTAAGTTAAAAATTGAATCTTGAATACCCAGTACGTCTTTCGTCTTAGTAGCTGAAACACCATCTGGGGTAGCGGACGAAATATAGGTTGTCTGCGTCGCATTAGCCGAAGCATTACTTTTGAGGACATTATTCATGACAACTTTTGTGCCCTCCTTAGCGCCAAAAAATGCCAAGATGCCGGAAACAAAAATAGCAACAATTGAAAGAACTGGGGTTATTACGAATTGGTTTTTCTTACACCATGCTCTTATTCCCTTCTCATCTGAATCCATAAGCAGTTTCTTTGTTTTACACCAAAAAGAGAGGTTTCTTGCCTCTCTTTATTGTTTACACCACTTATTCAGTTTTGTCACATTTTTATGCCCCGATAATCGTAAACGACTTTTTGTTTCATTCGAGGAAAGAGTTAAATCGCTTTAGTATTGAATCATATTCCGTTCTATACTTTGGCACATAGACATCCATAGGACGAAGAATCAACCCCTTTTCTAGTGGTGCAAGGTCACCGGCTTCAGTTATGTCCCCCCAAATTAGTTTAACAAGGCTTTTCATTATGACCTTTTCCGTTTCTGAGTTTTTTCCTGAATTTAAGCAATATCTGAACGCTCCTAAAACAATATCCATTGCAGAGCTAGCATGAGAGGCATTATTACAAGTTGAAGAATAAACAATAATGCGATCAAGAGCAACACTTTTTTCTTCTGAATACATCAGGCCCGTACTAAATTTTTTGACAAGATAGTTATATTCACCCTTATTTGAAATTCTGTCTATCATTACAATTCCATTTGCATTTAATTCTAGTAAGAACTTATTAAACTTCTCAATCACAGCGTCTGCTCCCCATAATAAATGCTTATCGAGAGGCTGACTTTTTGCTATTCCATGATGAACGACATAAGCAATAAATTTACACCCCGATACAATACATAAATCAACAACTTCAAACTTTGCTTTCGAAAAGTCTTCAGGTGTGATATGCCTTGGTCTCTTATTTGTGTCAAACTTTAGACTATCTTCCCTTTTGAAGTTGTATTTTATTCTTATTAATTCAATCCCCTCATGCAAATATATAAGTTTTTCTGACGGAATTATAAGACCGCCATACACAAAAAACACTGACCCTCTGTCCGAATCAGCGACAGTGTTGGTTTCATCAGTAAACAAAAGGAATAAATCATTCATTACATAAGCAACAAAAGCGGAGGAAAAACCTCCGCTCTTGCGTTTGCTATTTACTTTTTCTCTTCGCTAGGCTTTTCCTCGGTCTCGGCGTCCTTCGGGGCCTCTGTGGCTCCTTCGGCCTTGGCTTCACCGGCGGGTTGCTTGGCGGCCTCAGCTTCGGAAGCGGCTTTGTAGAGCTTCTCGCCAATCTTCTGAGCTGCTTGGGAGAGGACTTCGGTCGCTTTCTTGATAGCGTCGAGGTCGTCACCGTTCTTCACTTTGTTGAGCTCGGTGATAGCCTCTTCGACTGGCTTCTTCTCATCGGCGGTGATCTTGTCCCCGGCGTCCTTCATAGCTTTTTCGGTGGTGTACGAGAGCGTATCGGCCATGTTGCGGGCTTCGATGAGGGCCTTTTTGTTCTTGTCTTCTTCGGCGTGGAGCTCGGCATCTTTCTTCATGCGTTCGATTTCATCCTTAGA
>CAZHDL010000111.1:0-767 GCA_964531045.1 uncultured Bdellovibrionales bacterium
CTGGAGCGGATAGACGCTTTCCATGGTCTTTTTCACCGCCAGAGCAAAGGCTTCCGCTTTCTCCTCCGTCACTTCGCAGATGAGTTCATCATGCACCTGGAGAATCATCCGGACCGATGTTTTGAATTCTCGCTCGATGAGATCGGCCACGGCGAGCATAGCAAGTTTCATAATATCAGCTGCCAGTCCCTGCACCGGCATATTGATAGCCATACGCTCCGCCGCCCGCGCCACGGGGACATGTGGACTCTCGATTTCCGGAGTATAGCGCCGCCGACCGAGCTCCGTTTCAACATAGTGGTTTTTGCGGGCACCCGCTTTCATCTCTTCGATAAACTGTTTCACTCCAGAAAACTTTTTGAAATATTCATCAATGAATTGTGCAGCTGTCTTCTGATCAATTTCGGCGGCCTGCGCCAAACCGTATGCCCCCATACCGTAGAGGATACCAAAATTAAACACCTTGGCCTGACGACGCATATCAGGCGTCACTTCCTCTGGCTTCACCTTAAACACCACCGAAGCAGTCGTCTTGTGCACGTCCTCACCATGTTGAAACGCGGAGACTAGCTCCTTATCTTGGCTTAGATGAGCCATTACACGGAGTTCAATCTGTGAGTAGTCCGCCCCGACAAACACATATCCTGGGGCTGGTTCAAAGGCACCCCGTACCCGCGTGCTCCACTCTCCGCGCGCTGGGATGTTCTGCAAATTCGGATCCGATGAGGAAAGCCGACCGGTCGCGGCCACGGCCTGATCGTAGGTGG
>CAZHDL010000111.1:777-1202 GCA_964531045.1 uncultured Bdellovibrionales bacterium
AGTCTACCAAAACAGGGAGCGCATCGAGATAGGTTGTCTTCAACTTGAATAACTCCCGATAGTGTTCAATGTTCTGTACTATTGGATATTCCTGTAATTTTTGGAGTTCTGATGACGCGGTAGAAATACCCGTCTTTGTCTTCTTGATATTGGTCGTAGGAATCTGTAGATCAGTAAAAAGAATTTCAGATAATTGCTTCGGCGAATTGATATTAAACTCTCGCCCGGCCAAACCATAGATAGTCTGCTCGAGCGTTTGTAGCTCACTACTCAATTCGTCCGACAGACTTTTGAATTTTTTCGTATTGAGAATAATACCTCGCTCTTCCATGGCAAACAACACGGGAAGGAGCGGCATTTCAATATCCTCGTACACACGACGCACGGTTTTCCCTGCCTCTTGCGTCTTACTCACGGTATCCAAT
>CAZHDL010000111.1:1212-2448 GCA_964531045.1 uncultured Bdellovibrionales bacterium
CAATTTGAGCAGGTACGGTGCGTGCTGATACGGCGGCTCCTCACTAAACTCCACCAAGACCAAATAATCGAGCTCCACATTACTACCTGAATCAAGGAGATAGGCAGCCAGCATGACATCAAAGACGATGCCTCGTAGCGTCACTCCTTCCTTGGTAAAGAGGTGCATAAGCGCTTTGCTATCATACGCCACCTTGGTCCAGTCGGCACTTTCCAAATAGGAAGTCAGAACTTCACGTATACCTTCTTCTTTCCAGGCTACAGAAGCGGCCTCTTCATCGGAAAAAGCGAAATGTACCGACTGCAGTCCTGCACCAAACAACGATTCCGTCTCCAGTTTGGCCCAGATGGCGACTGGTTTACCTTTCCCTTTAGCAAAAAACTGCTCAATCTCTTCTCCCGTCTTCAGCTCCTTTTCTTTCTTCATCTTACGTGAAGCATTCTTTGGTGCTTCTTGACTCCCCTTGCCGAGGGCTTCACTGCCAGAAAGTCGCTTGATTAAGCTAAAAAAACCAAGCTCTTGAAACATTGCCGTCACCGCGTTCCGATCATAATCCTTGACGACACAGGCGGGCAAATCAAGTGTTACCGGTGCCTCTCTATCGATCGTACCCAAGCGCTTTGAAAGAAACGCCTTCTCCTTATCCGCTGCTAGTTTCTTTCTGGTGGCTTCTTTCACCTCTGCCAAGTGCTCATAGATGTTTTCGAGTGTCCCAAATGTCTGGAGGAGTGTCGTCGCCGTCTTCGCACCCACGCCGGCCACTCCGGGAATATTGTCCGATGTATCACCGGCCAAACCCTTGTAGTCAGGAATGAGAGCTGGCACAAAGCCATACTTGGCAAGTACCGCAGCCTCATCATAGAGCACGGTGTCCTTTATCCCCTTACGGAGCATAAAGACTCGGGTTGCTCCTGTCACGAGCTGCAGTTCATCACTGTCCCCTGTCACGATAATAGTTTCTACGGCCTGTTCTTCGGCCTGACGAGCCAACGTCCCCACACAATCATCTGCTTCATAGCCGGGAAGTTCGTAGATCGGAATATTAAATGCCCGTACCAATTCCTTAACCCTTGGAATTTGCGCATAGAGATCGTCCGGAGCGGCCGTGCGAGTGGCCTTGTACTCAGCATACAAATCATCCCGAAAAGTCGGGCCTTCGAGATCAAAGGTGGCCGCGATATATTCCGGATGAAATTTTTCCAAAACCGACAAAAGCGTCATGGCAAAACCATAGAC
>CAZHDL010000112.1:0-2400 GCA_964531045.1 uncultured Bdellovibrionales bacterium
AAAAAGCGAAAAAGAGAAGCAAGCAAGGCGAGCCGAAATTTTATTTGTTTTGCAGTTGGGAGTGCTTCTCCAGACAAAACGTAACGATGGCGAGAGCCGGGTCAATACCGAGCGCTCGCTTTATTCCTTGCCACTGAGGAGTCCGATTTACCTCTAAAACATAGTGCTTGTCGCCCACAATGGCGATGTCTACCCCAGATACATCATATTTGAACGCTGCGGCTGCACGAAGGGCGACTTCTTTCATGAGAGGGGTCGGAATACACGGTTCAGTTTTTGCCCCTATTGATACGTTCGAGCGAATGTCGTTGGGAGCAACGAAGCGCCTCATGGCACCAAGCACCTCATTTCCAATAATAAAGATGCGATAGTCTGATTCGATAGGAAGGTATTCTTGGAAAAGATAGTCTTCTCCAGCGGACCTCATAAGCTCAAGAGCTTCTTTCGAGTTTTGGATTAATTTAATACCCCTTCCTTGTGATCCGACTACGGGCTTGGCAATACACGGAAACTTGAGCTGATGCTCAATGCCCAGAGTAAAGTTTTTTAGATTTCCGGTAAAGTAAATCTTTGGGTGGAGAACACCCGCTTCAAGAAGGGTATTGGCTTGTGAGATTTTTCCAAACGTATCACGGTTACTTATAGTGTGGTCGAGAATAAATTGTTGCTTTGATTTCAGTCGAAGCAAGAGCCGACCAAGACGAAGATTGGAAGAGACAGTCCGAGGCATGACTATATCAAAATCTGTGAAGGGAGTGTCTCCAAAAGAGGCAGAAAGTCCATGTTCACTTGATTGCATTACAACATCGCTCAGCTTGAAATGGCACGGTTGGTGACCAAGACTTTCGATGGCTCGTATGAGGTCCAAGTGGTTTTCCTTGACTTTTTCCTCGATAATGAGAAAGCGCAATCTATTTTTCATGAGAATGAGAACAGGAATTAACCGAGATGATTTTATTTTGAAAAGATGTCAGACAGGATATGTTTGGCTACAGGTTGGGGGGCACCTTCCGTTGGAAAGTAGTGAATGGTGAGATCGGGATAGGTATTTACCTCCAAAAACGCAGGGGACTGGCTTTGGGGAGAGGCAGATATATCGGAGCAAATAAGATCAATCCCACCTAATCCAAGATTGGTCGCTTTTACGGCGCTCCAGGCCAGCTCTACAAAATCAGGATGTACTTCCGAAGTGCAATCTCGTGAAGTCCCACCCTCAGACAGTCTGGAATTCTTTTGAAGTACAAGTGTTTCTCCGTTTGGGAGGACGCTTGCAAGGGAATGACCTGATTTCTCTAGAGTGACGAGGACGCCGGGAGTAATTTTGATCCGCTTCTCCTTTGCTAGATTTGCTATGTCGATAAGTTCTTGGACAGTATGTTTTCCATCCCCGACAACATGTGGTGGAATCATATGGAGGGCGCCAAGGAGACGCCCTTTATAGATGAGGAGTCGGTACTCTTTTCCCGTTACCATCTGTTGGGCAATAAATTTTCCAGCATAGGTGAGAGCGGCCGATTGCAGTTGTTTCTTTGAGCGAATATCCATGTGAACATTGATACTCTTTGAACCACCGCCTTCTTTGGTGATGAGCGGAAATACTAAATTGAGGTCTGGAAGACGCTCATTAAAATCAACCAAATTTTTGAAATGATAGTACTTTGGAAAAGGGATACTAGCTTTATCCCAGAGAGCGTACGTAAGGTCCTTATTTTTTGAAAGTCTGTATGCTTCACAGTTCGGATCAAGCGTAATAGAAAAGAGTTCACAAATGAGCATCGACGTATTTCCATCGGATATCCGAAACAAGTGGTCCTTGTTAGATATAATTTCAGCATTGAGCCCGAGCGATTCTGCCTCCTGTATAATGATGCGTGAATTTCCGGTCATGTGTAGAATATTATTTGCTTACATCGACGAGAAATTTTCGAAGACTGCTTCGTCCGATAATGGTAGGGTATTCGAGATGGGTGCGATCGACGACGGTGACGCGGGCTGGAATCTCGACGCCATCGAGCAAGAGCAGTAGCTCAATTTTTGGTCTCATGCTGAAACCATTGGCAGAGTGAATAAAAGAAATAGCTTTTAAGTCGGGATGAGCATTTTTGTAGCGGAGATCATATTCCTCAGAAATCTTTTTCATAGCCGATCGATCAGTCATGTCTGGTTTGGGGAGAGTTTCGAAAAAAGTGAGGACGTCTCCGAACCCGAGCTCTCTGGCGAGAGAGATATCGATTGATGTCGAGTCAGCGCCGGTGTCGATTTTGGCTTCGACCTCGATTTCCTTACCGTCTTTGCCGATCAGTTTCACTTTTTCGATACTGCCGATGACGCGCTTCCCGGAGAGCTCCTCGATTTCTTCTTCGATCTCACCCCCGAAGAGGTTTTGGCCGACACGGATAC
>CAZHDL010000113.1:0-2365 GCA_964531045.1 uncultured Bdellovibrionales bacterium
TGCTTCGGGTGCCGATGTTTCTTCTATAACGGCTGGGGTGTAGCGGGACTCAAGAGACAGTGTCACTGACTTTTCTTTTTCAAAACGATTGACCGTTCGGACGACGATGGTATTGACGCCGGTCCGAACCAAAAGCGTGTCCGAAAACCCTCCCTCGTCATCCACAAACACCCCCTGCCCATTTAAGGTCACTCGGGCGCCCTTGTCCGTCCTCCCCGTCACCTCTATCTCCTGAAGATCCGTCACGGCACCGTTTTGTGGCTCCACCACAATCAGTTTTGGTTCCGCGGCAAAACTCTTGAATTCTTGGAACAAATAGAAAAATGCTCCAAACACCAGTATCACAATCCCCCCTACCACAAGAGAGCGAGATGTGAGGACAAATGAAAGTGGCTGAAAGGCATACTGGGGCCGGGCTGATGCCTCCTGGCCCAAGTTTTCCCGAATATTCCGTTCCCGCTCGTAGAGTTTGACAAGAGCCTGTTCATCAATATTGAGGTAGCGGGCATAGCTCCGCAAAAACCCCCGCACATACACTTCAGCCGGAAGCTTCTCGTACTGACCACTTTCCAAAAACTCCAGATACTTGACCTGAATACGTGTCGCCTTTGAAACATCAGTCAGGCTCATACGAAATTCATTCCGCAGCTTGCGCAGCTTTTCACCGAGCGTGAGCGACTCCACTTTTTTTCTCGTAAATCCATCTGCCATATACATCTGTTCAGAAAATCGGTTACGTGATACCTAGGCCTGCCACTTGTCGCGTTCCGACTGATCCTGAAGCGGATCATCCCCATACTGGCGAGGCTCCTCCGTTTCGAGCGTCGTATTGGCAGCATTCGACAGAAGCACTTTTTTCTTCCCGTCCACCACACCAATTACGCCGTTTTCTTCGAGCAGGTGCATCAAACGAGCTGCCCGAGGATAGCCAATGCCAAAGGTTGTCTGCAGATTGGTCGTCGAGGCCCGTCCAGACTGAATAACAATTCGTTTCACCTCGTCGTACAAATCGTCTGACTTCCCTCCCTCATCCAAAGCGTTCATGGCATCCGTAATCCCATCACTCTCCTCCGGTCCATCACCAAAGTCATCTCCCAGTTCATCTTCTCCCCGGTCTTTCTTTTGTTGCTCCAAAAAGGTGGTTACTCGCTTCACCTCATCATCCGAGACAAACACACCCTGGATACGCTTCATCTCTTTGCCATCAGCGGCCGAGTAGAGCATATCTCCATTACCGAGCAACTTCTCTGCCCCGCCGGTATCCAAAATAGTACGCGAGTCAATCTGACTCTTCAGCTGAAAGGAAATACGAGCCGGGATATTAGCCTTGATGAGACCCGTGATGACGGTTGCTTCCGGACGTTGAGTCGCGAGGACCAGGTGAATACCGACTGCTCGCGAGAGCGATGCCAGACGAACAATCAGCACTTCCACTTCCTTGCCATGTGTTGCCATCAGATCAGCCATTTCATCGATCATAATGACGATGTAAGGCAAATGAGGAAAAGATTCTTCTGTCACCTTGCCTGTTTCAGCATCCATCACGCGCCGTTTTTCTCCTTTTTCCGTCAATTCATGATACCCAGCCAAATCCTGTACCCGAGCCTCTTCCAAAATCTTGTATCGATGATCCATCTGTCCACAGGCCCACTTGAGTACATTGATAACCTTCTTGTTTTCTACAATCACATCCGTCTTCAAATGAGGAATCCCCCGGTAGCGTGAAAACGAGACACGCTTCGGATCCACCAGGATCAGCTGCAGGTCTTCGGGAGAGTTCTGATAGAGGAGCGACAACAAAAAGGTGTTCATACACACGCTTTTCCCGGAACCGGTGCGCCCAGCGATAAGAATGTGTGGCATCTTGGCCAGGTCGGCAAAAATATGTTTCCCCGACACGTCTTCTCCAAGCACCACCATGAGGTCAGAACGACGTTTCTTCCAGTCTTCACTTTCAAGCACGGCCTTCAACCGGACAGTGGCTACCGACTGGTTCGGCACTTCAATACCGATCAATGATTGTCCGGGGATTGGCGCCTCAATACGAACCGACTTGGCAGCCAAGGCCAAGGCGAGGTCGCTGTTGAGCGTCGTAATACGAGACAGCTTCACACCAAAAGCTGGCCGGAAAGTGTACTGGGTTACTGTTGGTCCCACTCGCACTTCCCCCGGTTCCACTTCGATACCAAAGTGCTTCAAGGTACTTTGAATAATATGTTTGTTGCGCTCCGTATCACCACCAATGGCCTGACCAGTCGTTGACTCCAAGAGATCCACTGGAGGGAGCTCCCACTGATATGCCCGTCTTCGTAGTGACCGCTTGGGTCGAATAAAAGCGGGCACCAAGACCGTTTCTTCTTCTACC
>CAZHDL010000114.1:0-2326 GCA_964531045.1 uncultured Bdellovibrionales bacterium
AGGAGGTCCGGGATCTGAATGACGCCGAGCGCCAAGAATTTGCGAAGTTCACGCGCTCCTGGAGGATCAAGTCCGTCCTGACACTTGGCCTGTATGCCTACTTCATCAAGAAACCGGAACTGAAGCTGCTACCAATGCCGAGTGTGCCTATGACAGGCATCTTCTTTCAAGGACCCGAATTCGTGGCCACCGGCATACGTGAACTCGTCGAACAAGGACTCATTCGCTACGTTGAGCCGAGTGATAAGGACGATGTCGCCCGTATCCTGGAAGTCCAGAGCGCGCAAACCGTCGAAGCTGAAGCCGAAAACAACTGACCGCACATTCCGGAACCCCGGACCAAAGGAAGCCTCGCGGCAACATCGCGCGGCTTTTTTCTTTTTCCCTCAAACTACGCTACAATTCAACCAAGATTCAAGATTCTAAATTCCAGATTCTTCCCCACTCTTATGTCCAAACTGCAATTTCCAAAAGGCTTTCTCTGGGGCGCCGCTTCCTCCGCTCATCAGGTTGAGGGTAATACTCACAACGACTGGTCGGAATGGGAAAAATCTCATGCCGAGCAACTGGCTCGGGAAGCCTATACCAAGTTCGGGCATATCAAATACTGGGAGCGTCTCCGCCCCGAAGCAGAAGACCCCAAAAACTATATCTCCGGTCTCGCCTGCGATCACTATCGTCGTTTCCGAGAAGATTTTGATATCGCACGGTCGCTCCACCACAACGCCCACCGTTTTTCTATCGAATGGTCCCGCATCGAGCCAGAAGAAGGGAAATTTGATGAGGCAGCCATCGCTCACTACCGCGAAGTACTCTACGCCCTCCATGAGCGCGGCATGGAACCCTTTGTCACGCTGTGGCACTGGACCCTCCCTTTGTGGCTCCGCGACAAAGGCGGCGTCGCTTCAAAAGAATTTCCAGTCTTTTTCGAACGCTACACCCGTTTTGTTGTGTCGAAATTAGACGACCAGGTGACCTTTTGGATTCCGCTCAACGAACCCACCTCGGTGATTGCCGGCTCGTACACGACGGGTCAGTGGCCTCCACAAAAGAAAAGCTACATTCTCGCCTATCGTGTCTATCATATTCTCGCCGATGCCCATCGACGCGCCTACCACGCCATTCACGAAATCAATCCTGGTGCCAAAGTCGGCCTCGCCAACCTGCTCCATTCGTTTGAACCCTACCACGAACACTCTTTTCTCGATAAACTCATCGTCCGCTTTTCCCATTTCTTCACCAATGAATACTTTCTCCGTCTGACAGAAGGAACGCACGATTTTCTGACGGCTCAGTACTACTTTCACAATCGTTTCAAGTTCCCCCGCAAAGTCCACTTGGGCGACAAGCCTATAAGCGACCTTGGCTGGGAAATCTATCCCAAAGGCATCTACAATATTTTGAAGGAGCTCGATCAGTACAAACTCCCCATCTATATCACCGAAAACGGGTTGGCCGATGCTTTTGACGACCAACGTCTCGACTTTATCCGTGACCACCTCCTCTCCATTCATCGTGCCATCGAAGAAGGTGTCGATGTCCGTGGCTACTTCTACTGGTCACTGCTCGATAACTTCGAATGGGACAAGGGCTTCTGGCCACGCTTTGGTCTGGTCGGTGTCGACTACGACGATCAGGAACGTATCGTCCGCAAGTCCGCCCTCTTCTACGCTCAGGTCTGTCAGGATAATGCTCTTGAAACAGAAAGTATTTAAAAAAGAGCGGGTCAAGGGAATTCCCTCGCCCGCCAAGTTCGACTCTTCACGGCCAGTAACGGAAGTATCCTCCGATGGCCAACGCGACGACGAGAAGGACTGATACCCCCAAGTCTCGGACCCCCTTTCCAGTCTGCGCACACATGAGCGCCGTTGACGGGACGAGAATGAGCATCACCGCGATGGTGACGAAATACAGCAGCTTCACCAAGAACATCGAGAGGGAAGCCAACGCTTCTGCTTCATACATGGTTGCCTCCTGAGGAACATAAGTTTTTATAACATGCTCTTCATTTTTAATCAAGCCAGCACAAGCATCTTTCCTCAGGCGGCACTCCGCTTGCCAAGACGAAATATTGTGCTATACTAGCGACGCAGTTTCCTCTGCTTTTTTTCTTTTGTCTCAATTCTTTTCCCCTCTGATTATTTGGTCATTGGAACTTGATTGGAAATTGTGAATTGAAAATTACGCATAGCGTCATGGCCCCATCGTCTATCGGTTAGGACACCAGGTTTTTCAGCCAAAGGCTGACCACCCTCTGGGTGGCATCCTAAACAAAATATGTATTATCTCTACGTATTGAAAAGCGAGGTGAAAGACTACCACTATA
>CAZHDL010000115.1:0-2319 GCA_964531045.1 uncultured Bdellovibrionales bacterium
CAGCCGTTTCAGATGGTAAAGATGCATCGTATTGAAATCTCTCTTCAATGTATTGCACCGTTTGAACCGCGAATGGAAAGAAGGTCATACGATCAACACGTCTTTTCGTCCACTCTTTCAATCCCATTTCCTGAAAGCGTTTCTGTAGCTCTGGAAAATTTTTCAACTTTGAGACCATCAGTTGAAAGTAGCAGTGATTGGCGAAGACTTCTCGTGCCAAGCGTAGTTCTGGGTCATCCTCTGACGGGGCGAGAAGAATTTCTCTGACCCATTCTTGATAGGCATCCAGCGTATATGCCGCGCTATCAATTTTTAATATTTCTCGCTTTAACCGAGCCATCTGCACCAAGCATCGACTGATTTCCTCATCGAGGTATTCTTCGTCGGTATTGTCTGGATCTGTTTCGTCATCGAGAAATTGTTTTGACACTTCGGCGTCAACAATCTCGACAAACAAATTGAGCATTTCTCTCAATTGTTTCATCATCACGTTCTCCTTAGATTGTTAACGTTCAGAAGCGATTCCGTAGTATAGTCATCGCTCTCTCCTTTGTCAAAATGCCAAGAATGACGGTATACTGGAGAAAATGAACACTATTTCACACTATGCAGGTCTACAATACCCTCACTAAACAAAAAGAAGAGTTTCTGCCACTTCACACCGGAAAAGTCGGTATGTATGTCTGTGGACCGACCGTCTACGACTACATTCATATCGGCAACATTCGTGCCTATGTATTTGCTGATACGCTACGACGAACACTTGAGGATATCGGTTATGAAGTGCGCCTCATCAAAAACATTACCGACGTTGGTCACCTGACGGCCGATGATATTGCCCAGGGAGACAGTGGCGAAGACAAGGTGGCCAAAAAGGCCGCCAAAGAACACAAGACTCCTGCGGAGATTGCCGAGTTCTATGAAACCTACGTGCTCACCACGGAACGCACGATGAATATCGAGCCTGCGCGCTACTTTCCCCGCGCTACCGCTCATATCAAACAAATGATGGTGCTGATTGAAGAGCTGATCATGAAGGGTCATGCCTACGAAAAGAATGGCAACGTCTTTCTCGATGTCACCACCTTTCCTGACTACGGTAAACTCTCCGGCAACACTCTTGCCAATTTGGAAGTAGGAGCACGCCTCGAAGAACATCCCGACAAACGCAATCCGTGGGATTTTGCCCTGTGGCTCAAGGCACCAGCCGGACACCTCATGCACTGGCCCTCCCCCTGGAGCGAAGGCTACCCCGGCTGGCATATTGAGTGTAGCGCTATGGCTATGGAATACCTGGGCGATACGCTTGATATCCATACCGGCGGCGAAGATAATATCTTTCCCCATCACGAGGCAGAAATCGTGCAATCAGAAGGCGTGACTGGCAAGCCCTTTGTCCGCTACTTCATGCATACGCGCCACATGATGGTCGATGGACAAAAAATGTCCAAGTCCAAGGGGAACTTCTATGTGCTCGAAAACCTGATTGAAAAAGGATTTACCCCGATGGATTTCCGCCTACTCCTCCTCTCGGCTCACTACCGCAGCCAGATGAATTTCACCTGGGAATCACTCGAACAGGCCAAGAAAAACAAAGAGACGCTCTTCTCGGTTGTGGACCGGATGAATACACTTCCCCCGGAAGCAAGTAGTCCGACCGGTTATGATGGCGCAGAGGCGCTCCATGCCATCCGTGAAGCCATGCAGGACGATTTGAATACCCCACAGGCACTCGCTCTCACGCTTGAACTGACAAAGAAAATAAATACTCTGCTTGATACCCACGAGCCTATCAATGTGACCGTCCTGGGCTTGGTATTTGAAAAAGTCTTTTTCTTCTTTGGACTCACCCAAGAAAACCAAGTCATCCCCGCAGATATCGAAGCGCTGGCACAGGCTCGCGAGCTTGCCCGTGAAAACAAAGACTTTGCCGCATCCGATCGTCTGCGCGATGAGATTGCTTCCCATGGGTACAAAGTGGAAGACACGAGCCGAGGCTATCGCTTGAGAAAACTCTAACAATATTGTGTCCAAAAAAATGGGAGGGTCCACGTAGGACTCTCCCTTTTGCTTGGCCGAACTTGGCCTACTTTTTCTTGTCTGTCTTGGCCGGGTTGCTTTTCGCCAGGAACACCGTCACCTCGGTCACGCAGCGGCCGCGGTACTCCATGGTCATGAGCTGCGCAAACTGATCGTACAGCGGCGATCTCATGAGTGCCGATGGTATCGGGTAGCAACCAGCATGATTCCTGATGCCGCCAGCGTCGTGCACCGCGTACCAGGCAAGATTGTGAGCGTGGTTGATGGCGGACACCTGAT
>CAZHDL010000116.1:0-1804 GCA_964531045.1 uncultured Bdellovibrionales bacterium
CCTTGTCATAGTGTGCTTGGGCGTCATTCCCCTTCACGGCCATCGGGAGTACCACTGAGCGAGAAAAGCTCCCGGTGCGGACTTCCTTGCGGTAGTAATCCTCACGCTTCACTTCCTGCTTTTCTTCGGATGATCCACTCACTGTGAGGACATCATTTTCGATAGTGATGTCGACTTTGTTGGGATCAATGCCTGGGACGGAGAGCTCTGCCACCACATTGTCTTTGTCCTGATAGACATCGAGCGCTGGGAAGAAATCTGCCCCGAGAAACTCATCTCCGAAAAAACGACTGAGGTCGTTTGACGGCATAAATGGGATAAGATGGCGTGTCATATGTTCTCACCTCCTTTCATTTGTAGAATTTCCAATTATCAATTTTCAATGATTCAATTCTGGATCCCGGTTCTCCGCCAGTTGGCGGACCGGGATGACAGTGGAGATTACTTCACTGTCACTTTGGCGGGGCGGATGACTTTGCCTCCGAGCTTGAATCCTTTCTGAAGCACTTTTACTACGGTATGTGGTTTCTCTTCGGCCTCTTGCTCTTCGCTATCTGTTGGCTGCTCTCTGTTATTTGTTGTCTGTTGACTGTCGAGTGCCTCATGAATTGTTGGATCAAACGCATCCCCTTCTTTCACTTCTATCACCTCGACACCGTTTGACTTCACTACGTCTTCCAACTGTTTCTCAATGTACTGAATGCCCACCACCCAAGGACTGTCTTTTTGTTCGGGCGGGACATGCATCGTCGCTGATCGGAAGTTATCGAGCACTGGGACGATATCAAGTACCAGCTTCTCTATCAAATATCCGCCGAGCTCCTTCTGCGATTCCGCCTGACGTTTCTTGTAGTTTTCAAAGTCCGCCTGGGTTCGCTTGAGGTCAGTCAAATACTCCTCAGCTTTCACCTGCCACTCTGACTTTTCTTCATCAACTAGTGTGCTCGAGCTCATGTCCTCTTCGCCTGCTTGCTCCTTACTACTTACTTCTTGCTCCTCGTCATTCATTGTTTTTTTCTTGAGCATAATTTTTGTACTGTTCTTTGATTAGGATGAGCGAGTGAGAGCACTCTTCGCGATTTCAAATTGACGCTGGCGTTCTTCTTCAGTCATTTCTACTGGTTCCTCTGCTACCGTATCTTGGTCTACCATACGTGCGGGATGAGGATGATCATGACTCCCATCGATGTCCCCAGGAACTTGCGCATGTATTCGATAAGGGATTTGTTCTTGGCGTAGTCCATCCGTTTGGGTCCGATGATGGCGAGCATCCCTCGCCCCTCTTCGGTCTGATACGGTGCGACAATCATGGAGCAGTTATCGATACCAGTGATGGGATTTTCGTTACCGATAAAGATACGTGTCTCGCCGTCTTTCAGTTCGAGCATGATGCCATCAAGCTTTTCATCGAGCGTATCGAGCGTTTCTACCAACCGGCAGAGCTCATCGATTTCCTGAAACTCTGGCTTTTCGATCATCTCCCGCATCCCAAAGTCATACAGTTCATCCTTGCCTACCATACCCGATACCGCGAGATTGCCTGAGAGGGCGGAGAGGAGCTTGGCGGTACTCCGGCTCAGTCGAGTGTTCTTGGCCTTCATCATGAGGAGCTCTTTCTGAAGTCTCCTCTGATCCTCGCGGGAGAGATCGGTATCGCCCATCATTTCCTCGACATACATCCGATATCCTTCGTCTGTCGGGATTCGTCCTGCTGAGACGTGAGGCTGATACAGGTACCCCGCCTCTTCGAGTGCCACCATGTCGTTCCGGAGAGTTGCGCTACTCACCCCGAAGTCATAGTGCT
>CAZHDL010000116.1:1814-2259 GCA_964531045.1 uncultured Bdellovibrionales bacterium
TGACCCCACCGGCACCGCGGTCTTGGTATAGAGCGCGACGATGGCCGAGAGCAGTTGTTTTTGACGAGTATTCATAGGAAGAAGCTTTTAGCTGAGAGGCATTAGCTTATAGGAAATACTAGGGAAAATATCATAAAACTTCATTTCAATTCCATTATAAATAGTGATTAGCACTCTGTCAAGTCGAGTGCTAATCTTGGTTCTTAGGTATAAAAAAAGCCCGCAGGAGAGCCTCCTTTGGGCGGAATTGGACCGACTTCAGTGACCAGGGCGGTTGAGGGCGTCGGCCACGCGCTGACACAAGTCGCAATTGGGACACGGTTTGGGGCCGAGAACACATTCGTTGTTTCGAAATGACCATGATGCATGGCGCAGATTCGTCTGGATCTGAAGACGATCGCACCACGTGCGTTCAGCAGGCAACACATTCACGGCATCTGGGTCA
>CAZHDL010000117.1:0-2258 GCA_964531045.1 uncultured Bdellovibrionales bacterium
ATGTATTACTTCCCCCAAGCTCCGTTATCATACCAAACGACCAGCCGAACATCAAAATAACGGCTGTTTTCCGTTGCTCTAAGAATCCTGCTTTATCAAACTTTTTGACTCGCCAGCCTAACGATACTTTCTACGCCTTCTTTTCTGCACAATTAAACATCCACTGGACACCATATTTATCCGTGCAAGATCCGAAATAGTCACCCCAGAACATGTCCTGCAGTGCCATCTCAACCTTACCGCCCTGAGAAAGAGCAGTAAAAAGTCTTGCTGTCTCCTCGCGAGTATCTGGTTCCAAATTGATGTAGACGTTGGTCCCAAATTTCACATTGAAACCCATGGATTCTGGCGCATCCGTGCCCATCAGTTTATGCCCTCCCAAAAGAGGGAGACAGACATGCATAACCAAGTTTTTGTCTGCTTCACTCAACTCAGGCTGCCCCTCCATGGTCGGTGCTTCTCCCATCCGATGGATTCCACCCTCAAACTCCCCGCCAAAGACTGACTTGTAAAAAGTAAACGCCTCTTCGGTTGACCGAACAAAATTGAGATACGTACTGACTCTGGCCATACAGTTGTAGTTATTTTTTATATATTCCTCAGAAAAAGCGCAGTACTGCCGCGGCAGCCATGAGATTAACCAAAGAGCCCCCGGCCATGATAGCAATTTTCTTACTCATGAACTGTGGAGGTGTGCCACCAAACATGACCGCGCTCGCCTGGGTCGGCACCACAAAACCCAGCCAGAAAAATCCTGCGATACCAAACGCGTTCCATTCGGAAGGTAACCCAGCCATAAAGAGGGCCAAAACAAAGGTCGTCACCAGTGTCCCGAGCATCTGTATTGCTAAATAGGGCATCATCCCCTTTTGAGCCTTCTCCTGTTCTTCCGATGAAAGCTTGTCATACCCATGCATGGCACCCCACGTTTTTCCAAAAATCGGCATGTACCAGGTAGCTCCAATAATAAACTGGAGTACCGCCGCCGCCACGATCGCCACATAGTTTAATTCCATACTCACACTGTATTAATTATACTCACCTACTTTTAAAATTTTATTCCTCATGCCTTCTTGCTCTTTCCAAACCACTTGGCGGCACTTGGCCGACGGTGAGGGCAACCAGGCCAGCAACACGGCCGGCGCTTACCTCTCAAGAGGTCTTCCTGTAATCGTCTGATATGGTCAGCCCGGGTCTCCGGCTTTTTGACGATAGTGACCCAGCAGATCCACTCATTGCGGGCAAGCGGGGTGAGTCCCTTCCAGAGTGCCAAAAGCTTTGGCGCACCCAAAAGTACTTCCTTCAAATCCTTGGGAATCGTATGCACCACGCCAGAACTAATTGAAACCTTGGCCATACATCTAGTATACCAAATTTTCGAAGAATCCATGGAAAAGTGGCCCAAGACACATTTTTACTGGTCTGGGAAGCCGGACGAAGCTAGAAAGTATTCGGCCTGGTGAGGTAGTCAGTGTACCGAGAAGGATACCCTCTTAAGATGTCTAAATTTACATCTGGAGGCCAATTGAAGACATATAGATCTTTAACGCTTGAAACCTGAGCCCATCCCCTCCGCTCATACATACCACTCGCTGGACTGTCCAGATCGATAGCATCTACTAAGACTCCTGGTTTTTTTCTTCCTTTTAGGAACGCTTCCACTTTATCCATAAGCTGAGAAGCATAGCCTTTGCCACTTTCCTCAGCATCGACGTATAAATCAGTAAGCTGGTACAGTGGTAGCGGCTTGGAATGATAATTAATCTCAGCCGCCCCAATTTTCTTTCCATCAATAATAAGCTCGAAACTTTGTCCGTAAAAATCTTCGCGCTCGATATTCTCTTTCGGTGAAAAGTATTCGATCTTTTCCATAGTGCGGGAAGGGAGAGAACACTCACTACTCGCTTCGCTGCGTTCTATAGGACTTCCGCCCTCTAGCCCCTGAAACAGGGTCACCCCAGACGGGAAACTCCCGTTTCCCGACCCCTTCCCGTTCGAATCTCTCCCTCTATAATAAAACGACAACAGAGCCCGATGGACTCTGTTGTCGTTTATTGCGGAGAGGGAGAGTAATTCGGTCAGGGATAATTGATTCGTCGACACTCATCAATTTCCACGACCCTGCCTCGCGGTCAGGCGTACTCGCCTGACATCACTCCGACTTTCTCATCTCTCTCGGAAGCCAAGCAGTTGGCTTCCTCCTCTCCTACGTTCACTTTGTTCACTGCGGGCCGTCTCGTGTTAGAACCAAAAGAAAT
>CAZHDL010000118.1:0-642 GCA_964531045.1 uncultured Bdellovibrionales bacterium
TACGAGAAAGAAGTCAGCCAATTTCATAATGTGAAACACCATGTCAAAAGTTATTGCGGTAGTAGGGATGCCAGGGGGTGGTAAGTCGGAAGCGATTGAACATTTAATGGCTGAATTTCATTGGCCAAAAGTGTACTTTGGGGATGTGACGTTTGATGAGATGGAACGTCGGGGACTTGAGCGGACGCAAGCGAACGAACGATTGGTACGTGAAGATTTACGTAACCTCCACGGGGAGGATTACTATGCCCATGAGGTTATCAACAAGATAGAGGCACTCGGGAATATACCAGAGGTGCTGGTGGAAAGTTTTTACAGTGCGGCAGAATACCGGGTATTTCGGGAGCGCTTTGGGAGTGATTTTCTTGTGATTGCTGTGCATGCACGGCCGAGTATCCGCCATGAGCGACTCCTCCATCGACCGGAGCGACCACTCTCACTGACCGAATCAGAGGAGCGAGACTGGGCCCAGCTCAATCGACTGACGCAGGGGACGCCGATTGCCCTCGCAGACTATATGATTGTAAACGAGGGGACTAAGGAAGAATTTTGTCGAGCGCTTGATGAAGTAATAGCAAAAATTCAAGAAATCAAATAATTACGCATTATGCCAAAGATCATCATCGGGGTCGCTGGAGAAGT
>CAZHDL010000118.1:652-2239 GCA_964531045.1 uncultured Bdellovibrionales bacterium
CTCGGGCAAAGATACGGCTGGTAAGTATATCGCCGAAAAGTATCAGGCTTTGGCGCTCCGGTTTTCTCAGGTCTTACGTGATATCTTGGATCGGATGAATCTGGAACAGAGTCAGGAGAATATGGGGAGACTTTCCATGCATCTCCGCAAGGCATTTGGTGAAGATATATTATCTAAAGGACTGATCGCCGAGGCAGCCAAAAGCGACAAAGACATCGTGGTAGTGGACGGTGTCAGGCGACTCCCAGACATCATGCAGATGCAGGCGAGTGAACATTTTTATTTCATTTACGTTGAGGCATCGGCAGATACGCGCTATGAACGACTCACCAAGCGACACCAGAATTCTGATGATGCTGGCAAGACGAGGGCCCAATTTGAGAAAGATGCGCTCTTGGAGGCCGAATCTCAAATCCGAGACCTCAAAGAGTATGCTGACTTTGTGGTGAATAATGACGGGACACTTGAGGAACTACAAAAGCAAATAGATGATATTGTGGCCAAGATACGGAAGGAGTAATGACTGTACTATGAAAAAGGGGAAACTGATAGTTCTCGATGGGAGTGACGGTTCTGGCAAGGCAACCCAAACACGTTTTCTGCTTGCTCGATTGAAGAAAGAGGGGCACCGAGTGAAGACGTTGGATTTCCCTCAGTATGAACACAACTTTTTCGGGAAACTTATTGGCCAGTGTCTGGTGGGGGATTATGGTGACTTTGTTCAGATTGATCCGCATATTGGTTCGGTCCTCTACGCGGCCGATCGCTTTGAATCGAAGCCAGTGATAGAGCGCTGGCTTAAGCAGGGTTATACCATCGTACTTGATCGATATGTGAGCTCGAACCAGATTCACCAGGGAGGCAAGATCCGCCAACCCAAGCGTCAGCGAGAATTTCTCAAGTGGCTCGATACCATGGAGCATGTTGTGTTTGGTCTCCCGCGTCCCGACAGTATCATCTATCTCGATGTCCCGACGACGATATCACAGTCGCTTCTCAAGACTGAGGACCAAAAAAGAAAAAAAGTGTATGTGTCGAAGCGAAAGACTGATCTTGTAGAAAGTGACGAAGAGTACATGAGGCGAAGTCGTGAGAGCGCTCTCAAGCTCGTGAGACAGCTCAATGCATGGACCAAAATCGTTTGTACCAAGAGAGGAGTGCTTCTCACTCGGGAGGAAATTGCGGAAAAAGTCTGGGATCAAGTTAAAAAAATGCTATGAAACTCAACATAAAAAAACTCCATCCGGATGCTGTGAAACCGGCTCGGGCACATCACGATGACGCGGGGCTCGATCTCTATACGTATGAGACATTTGAGCTCGCGCCGGGTGAGAGGCGGACTGTCAAAACAGGTATCGCCCTCGCTATCCCGACTGGCTATGTCGGTCTCATTTGGGACAAATCGAGTGTGCCACATAAGTGGGGGGTCAAAACTATGGGCGGTGTGATTGATGCTTCGTATCGTGGTGAGGTCGGCGTCATCATGGTCAATCTTTCCGGAGAGGTTCAGAAATTTGAAAAAGGGGCTAAGATAAGCCAATTATTGGTCCAAAAAGTGGAGCTCCCGGAGGTTTGCGAAGTGAGTGA
>CAZHDL010000119.1:0-581 GCA_964531045.1 uncultured Bdellovibrionales bacterium
CTTCTCGCAACTGTGCCACCTGCGCAAAAAGAAACCCTCCGTAAAGAGGAGCGAGTTTTTGCCACTTCGCTCCCTTGGTTTCCAATACCTTAATTTTCTCTAAAATTTCTTCTCGCGACCCTGCTCCTCTTTCCGTGCCGACACTCCCCTTCACTTCCTGAAACACCCGCGCCAGTGTCGTATCGTACGCTTTTTGCAATGCCTCGTTTGTTTTTTGTCGTTCCAAACTGAGCGCCTCTACTCTGAACTCCTGCCCTCCTATCCGTAGTTCCGCTCTCGCTACAATAGCCCCTCTTTCCTTCGGGGTAAGCGTTGCACTCATGTCTTCTCTTGCCTCTTCCTTCGCTCCAGAATGGTCCAAAAGATAGCTCGCTTGTTGTTCAAATCGCATCATAACGCTCGCATATTATCCAATCAAACTGTTTTTTCTTTTTCCGACTACCATGCTGATATACTAATCCCCGATAACTCGAGATATTGCCCAGTTGCACTCGTCCCGTAGACCGTCGCCAGTTCCTCTGACTGAGTCTGCGACTCCCAGGGAAAATCTGTACTCCCAAGAATTTCAGACCGCTCCGTAC
>CAZHDL010000119.1:591-1382 GCA_964531045.1 uncultured Bdellovibrionales bacterium
CCGTACTGGCATCAATATATCATGTTTCGGATTAATTGATAATCGTAGTTTTTTCGCTACGAAAGAGATGATGGCCTCTCTCATCTGTCGCACTTGCTCCAATGTCTCTGTTAGAATGAAGAAGTCATCTCCGTAGCGTAGGTATAGGTGTATCCCCAAAGCATGTTTCACAAACCGATCCAATTCATTCAGGTAGATATTCGAAAAAATCTGACTCGTCAAATTACCAATCGGGATGCCTTTTCGACGCACCTCTTTACTCTCTCTCTCTCTCGAGCTGGCACATCATAGCTCTCGATAACCGTCTTGAGCAATCTAAGCGCCTGTGGATCAGTGATCCGAAAAGTCAAGATTCCCATCAAAACTTGATGGTCTACGTTATCAAAGAATTTCTTGATATCCGCCCGCCAGATAAAGCCCATTGGGGAACGAGTCAAGAAAAACTGTGCTCGCGTGATAGCCCTTAGGAGCCCCTTGTCTTGCCGACAAGACCAGACATCATACATGAACGTGTGGTCATAAACCTCAACCAGATACTGATAGAGGAGTCGATGCACTACCCGATCACGCACGCCTGCTACTGACACATCACGACGCTTGTTGTCTGACACCACAAAGGATACATACTCGCTATGTCGGTAGGTGTCGTTCATAATATCGTTGTGCAATTGATACAAGTTTTGCTCCAAAAGATACGAGAATTCATCAATCGACCGTGTCGCTTCCTTCCCCCGACGAAACAGAAACCAACTCCTCCAGATATTCGCTAAACTCACATCTATGGATACTTT
>CAZHDL010000119.1:1392-1871 GCA_964531045.1 uncultured Bdellovibrionales bacterium
TACTTTGCCCATAATCAATCGCACGTATGAAGTATATAAATTCATTGTCGAAATCAATGCCCACATAGACAAGCGGTGGCGCTACGGTCTTGGACAAAGTCTCGAAGACTCTATTCTTGGTCTTCTCCAAGAGCTCATCATGGCCAAAAATGCCCCTAAACATCTGAAAATCACCTACCTTATCCGCGGGAGTGGCCACCTCGAAATAGCTACGCTGAAACTCCGCCTCTTTCTTGAGCTCACTGTTGCCAATGAAACCAGAATTTTCCAAATCCAAAGCCTGCTCGCTGAAATCGGTCGCATGCTTGGTGGTTGGATCAAGTCCCAAAGCAACGCGTAAACCCTCACCGCGGACCGACACCCAATGAACGCATTGCGATTCCGGGGGTCATCCCTGTCCAAGTTCGCCTGACGGTTGTCACGGTTCCAGTACGCGTTCGGGACATTGCCAGAGGTTTTGGCGAGAAGATGTATCTGAT
>CAZHDL010000119.1:1881-2181 GCA_964531045.1 uncultured Bdellovibrionales bacterium
CTGATACTCTACCAGCAACCACAGTCACGATAGAGGCATTGGCTTGCTTATTTCATCTCGCCACACAATACCTGTGGCGAGATACACCTTCCTCACACGTGAGGGCATATACGTTTCTGTTTGCCAGCACTTTTGCTTTACACCAGTGAAGTTCGACTTCCCACTGGAAGTCGAACTTATGGTAGTCTATTTTGGTAAAGCAAACTTCAGTGCTTTTGTGGCAATCACAGTCTGTGGTAGCTCGATCCAAGTCGAGTGACTTTTCACCACCATGCCAAATCTTCTCGAGAGAAATTTCTG
>CAZHDL010000120.1:0-2111 GCA_964531045.1 uncultured Bdellovibrionales bacterium
GCGTCTCTGCTCGCACCTCGCGCCTCACGGCGTATGGGGGTTACCCATTACCCTTTGCCACCTGCTTGCGCTGTGGCTCAGTGTCCGGACTTTCCTCACTCCAGCCCCTTGCGAAGCTGGTCGTGCGATAGTCTGATCTGTCCTGGAAAAGAACGGTTAACGGTCTATTCTATCATAAAATAGACACTTTGTCAATACCACCGAGCATTGACCACGCTCCCTTATTCTACTCGAAAACCCCCTTTTCCGACAGAGCTCTTTTCTTTTTTTGACATAAAAAAAGCCCTCGGGGGTATTTCTCCCTCTAGGGCGCTTGAAAACGTTGTTTCAGAACTTGAAGCCGCGTGGCACGACGACGATACCACTCTCATCGACGGTGAAGCCTCGGTCCCGATCGACTTCATGATCAATCCCGATGGTAGTTCCTTCGGGGATCTCTACCCCCTTGTCGACGATGACCCGCCGCAGATGGCACCCCATCTTGATCTTGACCCCCGAAAAGAGCACTGATTCTTCAATGACTGACCCAGATACACGGACATCGTAGCCGAGAACCGAACTGGTCAGAACGGAGCTCTCAACGATGCAACCACCACTCGCCAGAGCGTTGTCCAATTCACAGCCCCGCCCATTCAACATGTTGAACTTGGCAGGCGCCCGGTTGGGTTGTGCCGAACGAATCGGCCAGCCCTCATTGTTGTAGAGGTTGAGCTCCGGCCGGATGCGAACCAAGTCCATATTCGCTTCCCACAACGACAAGATGGTCCCCACGTCGCGCCAGTAATGCTCGGTTTGACCGGGGATAACGTTGTCGAGGAAGTTATAGGCGTAGAGCGGTACTCCAGCTGCCAACATTCCGGGAATGATGTCCTTGCCGAAGTCATGCGAGGTATCGGGCCGTTCCGCATCCTTGATGAGCCATTGGGACAACTCTGCCAGTTCAGCGAAGTAGTTGCCCATCGACACCAAGCTGAACCCAGGCATGCCAGGAATCCCCTTGGGTTGTGCTGGCTTCTCCTCAAAGCCGACGATGCGCCACTCGGCGTCAACCTCCAGCACACCGAAGCGACTGGCCTCGACTGTCGGTACCGGCATCACGCACACCGTGAACACCGACTTCTTAGCCCGGTGATAATCGTACATCTGCCGGTAGTTCATGGCCATGACGTGATCACCGGACAAGATTGCTGCTGTCCGGAAATTTCCCTCACTGTCGATGAGGTCGAGGTTCTGGTACACCGCGTTGGCTGTCCCCTGATACCACGAGTCACCCTGGAGTCGCTGGGCCGGAACCGAATGGACGTAGAACTTGTGATCGGCATTGGTTGGCCAATTGTCGGCCAAATACTTGCCGAGCTCGTGTGATTTGTACTGGGTCAATACCAACCAGTGACGGAGTCCCGAATTGAAGGCGCTCGACGCCTGGAAGGCAATGACAGGGTACTTGGAGGCAAACTCTACCACCGGTTTGGCGCAGTGTCTTGTCAACGGGTCAAGCCGTTCACCTTGTCCGCCGGCCAAGATGATGGTGATGACATCTTTCATGTAGTTCATGGAAATTCCCTTCGTTGGTGGCAAAATGATCCGTCTCCGGACCGGTTGAAATGTTAAGAATACGACTTCATATTCTATAACAAATCCACGATTTGTCAATGTATTTTAAAAATGAAGACCACTGGCCGCCTCTTTTTCTTTGCTTAGAAAGAGACTTTACAAAGCAATAGTTTCATGTAAGAATTTGTAGTCCTCCATAACGGAGTGATAGGGAGAATCTCCATGAAAGCTATCTTTCATGTTTCACGGGAGCAACTCAACCCTGATGGATTGAGCATCACTGACACGAGATTTCTCGAACAGTTGATCAAGACTCTGGCCAGTGCCACTGAAAAGGATGTCTACTTCAGGTACACCCCTCCTGCTGAAGTACAGGTCATATTCGAACTCGTTGCCGAAAACATCAGGAATCGAATGCCGGTGCTCGTCATCGAAGTGGAGGGTCAGAGCTATAACGGCGATCACCGCTACAGTTTCAACCTCCGAGAGATGGCAGAGCGAGTTTGGACGGCGCTACACCAAGCCACCGATATCACCAAAAGACTTCCTGATTGGCT
>CAZHDL010000121.1:0-1616 GCA_964531045.1 uncultured Bdellovibrionales bacterium
CTTTGTCCAGCCCTTTTCTATCTCTGTTAGTCCTGAAAGTGACAACTCCCCACCTACTACTTCTGCTGTGTGATAGATGAGAATAGAATGGAGATTCTTGCCACTTTCCGTATGGTAAAAGGCATTTTCACAAGCGACCAGTTCTCCTGCCAGCACTTCGAGCCCGGTCTCCTCGCGAACCTCGCGCACGAGAGCCTCCCGCATATCCTCACCCGGATCAATCCCCCCGCCCGGGAAATCAAAACCATCCCACTGCTGCACGAGGAGTACTTTGTCATCACGAATAATGACAGCGTACACCGATGGCCGAATCACAAGTTCACTCACTGGAACATTATATTCTTTTTTGTCTTTGTCTCGGCAAACAACTGTTTTCATGATGTTTGTACTAAATTTTTGAAGTCTTCAAAGCTCGTGAAAAAATGTGCGTCGATGCCGGCGGCTTTGGCGGTAGCGACGTTTTCCATGTCGTCATCCCAGAACTCGACATCCGCGGGATTCGGGTTGCCAAGCTCTGCAAGTAACTTCTGCCAATAGAGAGCATCTGTTTTGCGCACGCCAAACTGATAGGAGAAAAAGGCTCCGTCGAGATCCTGGGCTAGTCTCATACCCTGCATGATGTACTCCGCCCGGTTCTTTTCTTGGTCCGTGGTGAGATAGCATTTGACCCCCTGCACCCGTAACTCCTGCACAAGAGTCAAAACCTCTTCAAATCTCGTATTCTCTCCCGCCCACCAGTATTGAAACAACTCTGGAAGCGTCCCCTTCCAGCCCCATTTCTCAAGTATGTTCTGCTCCGCAAACACCTCACTCACTTCACGCTTGCCAATGAGACAGTCATTGAATTCATTCTTGAAAAACGGCATGATCACATCTTTGGACACGCCAAATTCCTCCGAATACCGGTCCGAGAAATATCGTTCCCGTGGCACAATCGCCACCCCATCCGCATCCAGTAACAGTATCTTTTTCATATCAATTATCAGTTATAGCCTTAATTACCAAATCATAAGTTTCATCGAGGTGGAAGTCGGTGGTATCAATAACTATCGCGCTTGGTCTTTTGTCTTTTAGTTCATTTATCTTATGCCAAAACAGTTCACATTTTTCGGGAGTAAAGGCACTCCCCTTTTTGTATCCACGAGCGCTCGCCCGGGCCATGACTATCTCCCTGGACGCCCAGAGGATGACTTCTTTCATTTCGGCACCTCTTTGTTTGGCTATCTCGTGGTATCGATCCAACACATCAGTATCAAACTGCATCTTGTCAATGATGACATCATGTCCCATATCGAGACATGCACTCATCATGGTTTCAGCCAGTTTCAGACTCGCCTCTCGGCTTTCTTCTCTTTTTTCTTTGTAAGTACTAAACAACCTCCTCAGACTATCAATATCAAGCAAAAATGACAGCGGGAGCGCCTGATGTAACCGAGTCGCGATTGAGCTCTTTCCTACCCCACACGGTCCGTTGAGAATAATCAGTTTCATATTATATCAATGTTTATTTCTCAATACAGGTCACAACTTTCTCGGCGACCTGCTCAGGCGTGAGGAGGGTCGTATCGATAATCTGACAATTCAGTTCCTCGCAGGCCTTACGAAAAAGCGAAGAA
>CAZHDL010000121.1:1626-2110 GCA_964531045.1 uncultured Bdellovibrionales bacterium
TTTCCACCGTTTTTCCGGTCGTTCTGTTTAGTTCTATTAGAGACGCTTCTGTCTGATAGCGACTCCTCAGTCTTTTTTCCAGGATAGCCCCATCCACATCAAGTAAAATTATCACTGCCCGTGCGCCTATCTCATCAGGTTTGGAGAATCCACAAATAACCGTCGATATTCCCTTCAACTTATTTTGTTCACCCAGCGTAATCCAGTAGTCTGTTTCACTGACGCGCCAAGTTTTATCGGCACTATCTGGCACGCCCCGCTCATCAAAGTCATGTAATGCAAAAGATTCCAGAGGCAATTGAGCTCGCAAGTGCGGAAGAATTGTGCTCTTCCCTACTCCATTGGCACCGATAACAAAATATATTCGTGCGGACATATCGTTCTTACTATAATTCTAAGGGTAGTATAACAGATTCCCCAATCTCAGTTACAAAAAACCCGCCTTGTGAGCGGGTTCCGTGTCTTACACCTCTACCCTGAGGAA
>CAZHDL010000122.1:0-221 GCA_964531045.1 uncultured Bdellovibrionales bacterium
GCTCCGTAAATGTCCCTCATCCGCGATGTTTCTCGATAACGCGGCCACCATAAAGAGCTGAAAGGGACTGTAGTAGTTCACTGTTTCTTCCGCCTCTTTTCCGTTTTCTTTTCGAACACGCTCTTTCAGCTTTAGAAGGGGAATAAGGAGGCCATCCTTTTCTGCTGCTCTCAAAAAGTCGGTTCCAATCAAAACGCCTATTTTTTTCTTTCGATAAGCAT
>CAZHDL010000122.1:231-2063 GCA_964531045.1 uncultured Bdellovibrionales bacterium
AAACTTTCATTTTGATTTACAACTAAATGAATTTTTTCATACTCATTTTTTACCCACAAAACTTTGTAGGAAATAAGATATATTGTATAATAATAGTATCAAATAGTATGAAAAAAACAATGAAAGGCGAATATAGGGACAGCGAAGAGATCCCCGAACTCTTCACTCTTGAAGAGGCTTGCAAGATGCTCAAGGTGCATCCCAACACTCTCCGCCAGTGGGATGCGAATGGTATTTTGCCTGCCATCCGCATTGGAGAGAAGCAGATGAGGCGCTATCGGAAGGAAGACATCTTGAAACTCCTAGATAAAAAATAGATATGGTGTTGAACATATAAGTGGGGAGCGGGGTGGGGTAAATCTATTTGCATAACACACGAAAAACCCCTTGCTGCTTCAAAGAGGGCTGGGGAGAAAAAGAATCTGAACTTGCCAGTTGGTTTGTGCAGATTTTGCTTATTTCTTTCTCAAAACAAAGAGAAGAGTATTGGGTATGGTAGCAGTCGCCTTATCTTTCGTGCCCCAATTAAAGGAACGTGTTTCAATTACTTCGAGTCCAGCTGATGTAGCATTTTCTCCGAGATACGCTTCGCTATCGTGATAGTAGTAATGAAGCGTCGTATCAAAGACCTGTACTGACATCGGCTTCCCTTCAACTGGCTCTTCATTTTTCTTCTTTAATTCTTCCCGACAGTAGTCCGGGTGTGGAAGTGTAATAATAGCGTACCCACCTGGTTTCAAAATACGAGCGAGTTCGACGTAACCTTCACGAATATTTCGCAAGTGATGAAGGGAAAAACGTGAAACCACCATGTCTGCTGAAGCGCCTGGTAATCCTGTTTTTCGCCAATCACCCTCCACGACCGTAATCGGTTCGCTCTCGTCTTTTGTCTTCTCTGAGAGTGTCCGCATATGAGCTGAGGGCTCCACGCCAACGACCGCTTTTGCTTCTGATACTTGCAACCATTTCCGTAGGTACTCACGATTCGATCCGGCGCCGAGGTCATAGAGCGTATCGATGGACTTTCCCTGTCGAACTTTGGCAATCTCTTCTTCCATAGCGATGGTTGCCCCATCTTCTACTTTTTCCACACCAAAAAACTGTTCCTGCCCAGCCGTATATTTTTCAGCGGTCGATTTATCATAACCGATTCCTTCTTGGCTTACTTGAAGTTCATGTGACATAGGCATGATTATTACTAGTAACAAGCGTACTTTACGGGAGATCGATAACGAGCAGTTCTTTGAAATAAGAATGATGCCTTATCGTTTCACGCACGACGAGCCTGAGTCCATGATCCTGAATGAATCGGGTCATTTCACTGCGCGAAAAGTAGCTGGCCCAATGAATATCGCAATCTTGACCGGCTTTGCTGTTCATCCACCAGTCACGAAATACAAGATGAATTTTCTGAAACAAATTATCGTAGGTTTCCTCAATGAGGACAACGCGCTTCTTCGTTACCCTCAGTATCTCATTCTCAAAAAACTCCCTACTGTCTTTGATGTGATGAAGTGTCAGATTCAGGATAGTGGTATCAAATGACTTATCCAAAAAAGGAAGCTTTCCTCCATCATAAAGCATAACGTGGTCTTTGTTTACGGTTTCTTGAAAAACGGCGACATCAACAACTGTCGTATTTTGATTCTGTGATCGCACCATCTCAGAGAGATGACCGAAGCCATTGCCGATCTTGAGTACTCCCTCGGGTGATACAGGAAGGAATGATCGCAACTTCAGAAACCAGACTTTTTCCCGTTCCCGGAAAAGCTGTGAAAATGTATTCATAAAAATTGTTAGTGAGGCCGACAAATTTCCGAATCCTTCAGAAA
>CAZHDL010000123.1:0-2033 GCA_964531045.1 uncultured Bdellovibrionales bacterium
CTCTCGTGCCAAAAAAGTTCCCGTCAAAACCGTGATGAATGACTTTGATCCGGGATTCTGGCAGATGCGGAAAAAACTCAAGCAAGTCGCGTTTGGTCGACTCTGATACGGCGATCAACTTGTCTGCTCGTCTCACGGCCACTTCCAGCATGAAGTTGAGCTTCCACAGATGTTTCCTGGGAAAGGTCTCCGGAAAACGCTTGAAGGCAAGATCATGAATGGTTGCCGTCACTTCAGTGGCTCGTGGCACAAAAACCGGTGCTGCCTGAATAGGAAGAAAGAGCTTTTCCGGACGAGCACGAAAGAGCTCCCAGGCAAAGCGTGTCTGCATCCAGGCCAGAGGAAACGGCAGGGTCCTCACCTGATAGGCGGCGTGTTTCTCGGGAGCAAGCGCCGGGTTGAACTGTCCCTTGTGATAGAGTATGAACTCCGTGTTAGGAGAGAGTGTCCCGAAGCGTTTCAAGAGCTCCTTCACATACACCCGCGTCCCATCGATACGCGCATGATCCAAATCTGATGCTTGAAGAGCTACCCTCATATTAATTTTTCTTTGCGTATTTTCATCAGCTCAAGCGGTTCGGCAAAATGCATCGTTTCGGGTTTGACGATGAAATCCTCCACGCTGGCGCCATCCTTTGTGATATGTGCCACTATTTCCTGCACCAGATGTTCCGGTGCACTGGCTCCAGCACTGATGCCCACCGTTTCAACATTTTCAAACCAGCGCGAATCAAGAGCTGAGATGTCATCCACCAGATAGGCAATAGTGCCATAGGCATTGGCTGTCTCCATGAGGCGAGTGGAATTGGATGATGACCGCGACCCCACAATAAGTACCAAGTCACATGCCTTGGCCAGTTCTTTGACTGCCGTCTGACGATTGGTAGTCGCATAGCAAATATCCTCAAGCGGCGGCGCTACAATGTGGGGATACCGCTGCTTCAATGCCGCAATCACCTGCTTGGTATCATCGAGTGACAGTGTAGTCTGGGTCAGGTACACCAACTTTTCTGACTGACCAATTTCCAGCGCCTCCACGTCCGCTACCGTTTCAACGATGGGGATAGTGACTTCGGGCGCTTCACCGAGCACCCCGATGCCCTCGATATGCCCCTGGTGGCCAATATACACAATACTGAAACCATCCTTCAAAAACCGCTGCACTTCCAGATGCACCTTGGTGACCAAAGGACAGGTCGCATCAATCAATCGCTGCTTGCGCTGCGCTGCCTCCACATAGTGACTCTTTGGCGAACCATGCGCCGAAAACACTACCACTGCCCCTTCGGGTGCTTCTGTCAGCTCTTCAATCGTAACAGCCCCTTTTTTCTCCAGTGCTTCCACGACATGCTTATTGTGCACAATCTCGTGCTTGACATAGACGGGTGCCCCAAAAATTGCAAGCGTGTCTTCCACTGCCTTGACCGCTCGAGCCACTCCCGCACAAAATCCCCGCGGCGAAGCCAACAGCACTTTTTGCACGGTCTTCATAGTTAATCTTTGATCAAAGTCCCAACAAATTTCTTGCCAGCCACATAATGAGTCACATTCGACAGATCCCCACCATTCATGATAGCCACTTCCATGCCTTCTTTTTCGGCCATTTCAGAAGCAATCGGATCAAAGGGAACATTCATACCAGGGTTCCATTTGTTTCCAACAATTTTACGAAATTCCTTCCACGTCATACGATCAAACGGTTTGGCATCAGCATGCACTCGCGGATCTTTGTCATATACTCGTTCAATATTTGACAGGTTGATGATTTTTTTGGCATCCAGATACTTCCCGATCACCACCGCATCAAAGTCCGTCGAAAACCCCGGGCGCCATCCGGCCGCCACGAGAATAGGTTCCGGTGCAGAATAGAAATCCTCGAGATCGTGCGGATTGGTATTGATACGCGGATGGGCATACTCACGAAAAATGGTACGCACCAGATGAGCATTCATACGCGTCGCATGGATCCCCAGCCAATCGCGATCCTCATCATTGATCTTGGTAACCTGCCCAGCGGCCTCAATGTAGCGCTG
>CAZHDL010000124.1:0-1866 GCA_964531045.1 uncultured Bdellovibrionales bacterium
TATTGAGGGCTTTTCGCTTTTTCAGCCGTATGGTCAAAACCAAATCTTGGCCGCAAAAACAATGACCATGATAAGAGCGAGCAAAAGCTTGATGATGGCGCCTCCCAGGAACCCTAGGACGCTACCCATGCCCACCGTAAACGCTTGGGAGAAACTTTTTTGAGCGAGGAATAACTCACCGACTATGGCTCCGATAAACAACCCCAGAAACAGACCTGGGATATTAAACACAACAAATCCCACGACACCCCCCACCACCGAACTCACCACTCCTCTTCTACTCGCACCAAAACGAGCCGCTCCATAGAGACTTGCCAACAGATCAAACACAAATGACAGTGCCGTCACTATCCCAAGCAGAATAAGCGTTGTCATGCCCACTGTCTCAACACCAAAATACAAGGCGTGGAGGAGTATACCAAAAAACACCAAACCCACACCGGGCAGCATCGGCACAATAGTTCCCACCAAGCCGGTAAAAATGAGGAGCCACACAAAGACCGTCACTACGAGAGACTCCATAGTATGAGTATTACCGTTAACAATTACTCATCTGCTTGTACCCCTACTCCCAAGACATCACTCAAGCCACCCCGATTGACCACCTGGGAATAGCCAAGATCAGTCAATATCTGACGCGCCTGTTCGGCACGAGCACCCGAATGACAATATACCTCTATCGGGGCATCTTTTTCTGTTTCAGCCAAGACACCGAGATTGCCGCATACCAGGGCTACGAGCGGCAAGAGTGTCGCACCGGGCGCATGTCCCTCGGCGTATTCTTCGGCCGTCCGCACATCAATAAGAAGAGGAGATACCATACTAGAGAACTTCCTTGACATAGTCCACCGCTTTTTGAGGTGTTGTCAGGGACTTTATAAGATAGAAGCGCGTCTCAAACTTCCCGACCTCCTTGTATCCTTCTTCATTATCAATATTCGTCAGTACAATGACTGGTATTTTCGACAACACAGCATCCCCATCAAGCTCTTCGAGTACTTCGATGCCATTTTTTACCGGCATCTGCAAATCAAGCAGGATGATATCCGGTTGCTTCTCCCGAATCACCTGCAGTCCTTCTTCGCCATTCGTAGCCAGAAAAACCTCAAATCCCTCCTGATTGAACTTCATGAGATAAATCTCCCGCAAATCCGGATCATCGTCAACAATACAAATTTTTTTCTTGGTCCAAATTTCTTCTTCCATAGGATAAAAAAATATTTATTCCCCTATCCGAGAAAATCCTGATCCTTTTCAAAGCGTGCACGCCAAGCGATCAGATTGATAAACCCGTAGAGAATCACGGTGATCACCAAAAGCCCCAGATGCCGGTCATGATTGAGCGCTGCCCGATCCACCAAAAGGTAGGTGATAACAAACGCCAAAAGCGGCAACACAACATCTACCCATCCGTTGCCTGGTGCCTCCGAAAGACGAACGTATTTTTCAAGCAACTCCCAGAGAAGCGCCATGATAAGAGTGCCAATAAACGTCAAAAAAGTCGGCCAAGAAAAAGAAATCGCCATCAGCGCCGTGACAATACCAAACATGAAGTGTGGCACCGACCACCAGTCGAACAATTTTTTGGGATCAAAGATATTTTTTTTCTTCCTCATAGGACTCCTTCAGTGTAACACATCTCCTGATGGCGACTCATACTCAAACACCTTGCGTCTACCGGTACTCCCTGAACGAAGGGACAGCTGCGAAGCAGCAATCCCCATATGACGCGCGAGCGCTATCCTCACCGCCTCATTGGCCCTGCCCTGCACCGGTGGCGTATGTACCGAAATGACAAAATGGGTCGTATCTATCTCCACTACTTTTTCTTCTCGAGCTCGCGTCTTCACCGTCACAAACAACCGC
>CAZHDL010000125.1:0-1283 GCA_964531045.1 uncultured Bdellovibrionales bacterium
GATTGTCTCGTCATCCTCTGTTCTCCCGATGATATTACTGAAGAGCACAGGACTGAGTTTATTCAAGTTGGCAGTTGTCTTCAACTTTTCAAGAAATGCGTTCTTTGGATACAAATCCGGGTATACTCTCATTTCACCAGTTTCCTCATCTCGCAGATACGAGGTGGTCGGCAGGAGCTCGCGAACAGAAGTGATTGGCGCCTTTCGTACGTAATCAAAGATACTGTCATACCCATTTTCCTCTGCTTCCTGTTCAAAAACTTTCTCTAACATAAAATCACTCAACTCAACACCAAATTCTCCACCATCCCATGTCAAATAACTTTCTGCAGATCCATCATGTGGCGTCCCTAAAGTAACGAGCTGATCGATATTGCCTCCGCCATTCAGTGTCTCGATATATTCTCGCGCTACCAGACCACCCATGGAGTGAGCGACGATATCGACTCTTGGCCACTTAGTTTGCGTCTTAATCTGGTCAATCTTGGTACGGAGAAGCTTGGCAGTCTCGACATTGCTCACGCGCCATTCATAGGGAAAAAGAAACAGGTCTTGATCTCTGGTATACCCGTTTTCATCCAACGTTTCAACCAATTCATCGTAAACACCCAGAATTGGGTCTAGTTCAAGTTCGCTCCGATCCGTCATCCTCCATGACCCCATAATCCCAGGGATCACCACAACTGGGTCTTTGAAAAATGCGGTACGCGCCCAATCAGTAAAGTTCACCCCGCCAACCAGTTTCTCATAGGGTCTCGGATTATCATCACATACGGTGATGCAAGGAGAGGGGCCGGAAGCATCTCCCCACCAGTTATAGCGGATATCTGCTTTGCTTTGGGTACTTTGGTTAGCAAAATCGACGACATTATCAATAAATTTTGAACGCCAAACTTTGACCTTTGAGAACGAGGAAGAATCGGTATACACCGCCACTCGATTGTCATGAAAATGTATGTTCTCGATATCAAGAGTGCTCGCATTCTGTGCATGAAATGCACCTCGATAAAACCAATAGGCGTACACTCGCTGAAATAGTGATGGTTTCATAACCGGAAAAGCCTCGTAGGAATTTCCTCCACCAGATACCTCAGCATTCCTCACGAAGATTTTACCGCCCGAAATCGCTTTGATGCTATAGATATCATCGATATCACTATCACTTTTTTTAAATACCACAGGCCGTTCTGGCGTTCCATTGACATTGAGGGTGCCCAAGACGTCAATACCCGAAAGATTGTCGAATTGTATGATTACGCCCTTTGCGATGTTCAGCGTGGCAC
>CAZHDL010000125.1:1293-1796 GCA_964531045.1 uncultured Bdellovibrionales bacterium
ACCAGGACGAACCGAAACCAAGCCAGAAACAGTTCGATTCTGATCCCAGACCACGGTTCCCGTAATATCTTCCACGGGAATATCTTCACTCTCCACGTTTGGAGTAGTAATGAAATAGGAAAAGTTAATTGGCGAAACTACAAGAGAGAAAGCAATGAAAAATACCAATGAGTACCTTTTATTGTCTTTTCTTGTGTACATAAAACATAATGAGAATTATGTTAATAATCGGCCAAATAACGATATTAAAAGTAGAGATAAAATAAGATGTACTTCCCATAAAATAAAGGAAAGCAATCACATTGAACGAACAAGATAGCCAAATGATAGAAAGCCGACTCTTTTTTCTTATCAGAAAAAGAAAAATGATTATGGCCAGTAATAAAGCTATAAAAATAACTGCGCTCGCAAGAAATCCTCCTAGTCCAATTGAGTCAATCATACACTTTAATTATGCTTATTTTTTATTTAACTACTCTCGTTATAACACAACCGTTCGAAAA
>CAZHDL010000126.1:0-1712 GCA_964531045.1 uncultured Bdellovibrionales bacterium
GATGGATACCCTCAAGGTACTCCTCATGATTCTTTGGGAACTCAAGTCCCTCGAGAACAAGAAATACCTAGCACTTTCAGTACAGATTGATGAAGTCGGTCGTATGCTTGGTGGCTGGCAAGGACAACTGAAAAAGAAAACTCTACCAAACAACGAATTGATGGAAGAGAAATGAAGAGAGATGCGAAGCGCGCCGCAGGGTTGTTGTCGTTCCAGTCATTGTCGAGCCAGTGCCAGTTGAGCATCACCTTGTCGTCGTTCTCGTAGAGAAACGGGACGTAGAGATTGCCATTGCGGTTCTGCACAAATATACACAGTGCCATCTATGCCACCACCCCTTGAGTACTCTCCGGGTTGTATCGTATTCGGCATCTCAAATGCCATAGCACTGTATACCAAGTATCTTCATTTTTTGTCCATTCGACTTCACTCAGGATACCCTGAGTTCGTCAAAGGATGAAGTGGCTACACACATCACTCCCTTTTCAACCGTGATTGAAAAGACTCTCGATGTGTGGATACTGGATTCAGCCGCGGAAAACCGTAGTCTTCTGCAAGATTCACCTACTACCACTGGATAGTTTAGCATAAAAAAATATCTCTCGGAAACCACACGTGGTTTCCGAGAGAAGAGAAGTCAAAGGACCAAGTGACAAAGCGCTGTGAGCGCTAAGTGGCTTAGTCCAGAGGACTTGCGAAGCGCGCCGCAGGGTCGTCGTCGTACCAGTCACGGTCGAGCCAGCGCCAGAAGAGCACCACCTTGACGCCGTCCTCGTAGAGAAACGGGACGTAGAGATTGCCATTGCGGAACAGCACAACTGATTTCCAGAGACAGATCGCTTTGCCTCGGAAGAACTTCCGAAAAACGGCCAGGCCTTTCTTCTGGATTTCTTCGCCGTCACGGAGGGACAGACAGCCTTCGAGCATCTTCTTTTCTTTCAGATACTCGTAAAGCTTGTTCCCTTCCATGTAGCAGCCGTTCTTCTGCCCGTCATGGAGCCAGGGGTCGATGGTTCCCAAGTCGTATTCGACCGGGCCGGTGGCTTCCAGTTCCGGGTGCATCACCGTCTTCACCCAGTCGGGATAGACGGGACGAACGAAACGGTCGACGCGAATGAGGATGTCGAGCGGCGCTTCGGGTGACAGGACTGCTCCCTTCACTCCTTCGCGAAGCACTTCGGCGAAACGTGTCCGCCAAAGCTCACCGTCAGCACCGCCGACCTTGTTGATGGTGTCAAGTATCACTCCCAGACGTTCTTGCGGGATACCCACGATGGCACGAACGATGGGGGCGAGCATGTCATTTTTGGACATGGTCTATCTCCTTTGCAGGCGCTAGCGGGCTCTCGAATCCTCGAGTTTGCCATAGCAGAGAAAGGCCTAAATGAAGCCACTTTCTGCTATGGCAAAAGTATAGATTTTTAAACAACAGTATAATATACGCCTAAAAACAGAAAAAGTCAATGATTTTTCAATGACTTTCCCTTAAATAAGCCAAAGGCTACTATTTTGAGGAGCTTTTTTCTTGAACCTGCCCCACCAAAAAGAGTAGGTAGCTCGAAGTGTTTAACGTTTTCGACTTTTTGGTGCAGGGGTAAAATTGAGATGCATCTTGGAGGCCTGGGGTCTGGTGTCACCGAGGTACTTACTATTGAGTCCCTTCGAGCCGTAGGGTCGCTCACAGGGTGAGGAGAGGTACTCAAAGGCCATCT
>CAZHDL010000127.1:0-593 GCA_964531045.1 uncultured Bdellovibrionales bacterium
TATCAGCAATGTCGTCTTTATGGGCATGGGGGAGCCACTGGCGAACTATGAGCAGGTAAAAGAAGCCCTCCGCCTCTTACTTTCCTATACGGATATCGGCGTGACGCGCATCACTGTTTCAACAGTCGGACTGTTGCCGATGCTCAGGAAGCTCTTGGATGACCCGACTTGGCCACCAGTTCGTTTGGCGGTCTCTCTCCATAGTGCTGATGGGGAGACACGAAAGAATATGATGCCGAGTTCGTATGATGCATTTTTGGATGGCTTGGTTGAGTGGACAGAACGGTATTTTGAGAAGTTTGAGAGTCGCCGTCGGCATCTGACCTTTGAGTATGTCATGCTATCCAAAGTGAATGATACAGAACGCCACGCCAAGGCCCTGATTGATTTTTCTCGCCGGGTTGGCAAGGTGCGTATCAATCTCATCCCATACAATTTTACCGGGAGCATCTATCGGGACAGTTTGCCCGGAGACTTTGCTCGTTTTCAGAAACAACTCGAGGATGCTGGTGTGGTCGTCACACGCCGTCGGACCATGGGCGATGATATTGCCCCCCCCCGCCGCCCCCCCCCTCCGGCAAAAAAACGGACCC
>CAZHDL010000127.1:603-1694 GCA_964531045.1 uncultured Bdellovibrionales bacterium
CTGGTCGATATCGCCGCCGCCTGCGGGCAGTTGATTGTGGAAAAAAATGGGAGCGTCGATTGACGAGTGGAAAATCGGGGTATATCTTTGAAAGAGTAAACTCTATTTCATATCGTATGTCACATAAGAAGCAGTGGGTTGTAGGAACAATGCTCGGGTTGTTGGTGGCCATCGGTATGATTGCGGTTCAAAAGGTCTTTCAAAATGATAGTAAACCTATCGAAACCACGATTCTGCAGCCAGGAAGTGATGCAAGTATGCATTCCGTTCGTGAGCGATTTGTTTTTGCGCCATATGCTCTTGAGACCTCGGTATTTGTGCCGGCGGTGAAGACTGAAAAAGTCTCTCTTCAGGAGCTTGGTAATATGAAAAATTTTGAGCGACCTGTGCCGCCTCAGGATTTTGAGCTATCCCGAGCTACCCCGTATGCTTTTTCGCAGACCCAAAAGCAGTCTTTGGCTGAAAAGAATTTTTTCGTGGCACCGATACATGACTTGGATTATGACAACGATCCGGACGCGATGTCGGGAAGAATTGATGATTGGACTCAGATATATAACAAAATTGGAGGATACTTCGGCGAGTTTTATCGTGCTCCTGAGAATGCACCGTTCGTGACGACCGATTATATGCTCCATGTCTATCATCGGTTGCTGGAAAAGGAATTCGAACATGCCGAGCAGACGGTGTTATTTGATCATATACATACCCTTTCGAAGCAGTTATTTACAAAGGCGGTCGCCTCTGCTGCCGTGACGACAGGAGAGGAAAAAGCAAGCTACGAGCGACTCAGCGGTTATTTTCTCGTTCCGCTTTTAATGATGGAAAGCGTGCAACGGGAGAGAGAGTCACAATCCGGAGAAGATACTAAGATTGATTCGTTGGTAGCTGCTGAGGGCATTCTTGCCAAGTATGCTGAAAAAATACCAATTGATGTAAGAGAGCGGGTGAATCAGGAACTAAAACTGATCTATGAATCGCAATCGATGGAGCGTTCGCCGCTCTTGGGTGAAATCATAGTTAAAGTGAATCCAATGTATTTTGAGGATTACACTCAATTTGGGCCGAGGAGTCACTATGCCAAGAACAGT
>CAZHDL010000128.1:0-1556 GCA_964531045.1 uncultured Bdellovibrionales bacterium
CCTCTGCTTTGGCATCGATGTAGCCTTTGTTACAGGCGCTACAGTACTGGGCAGGAATGGGGATGCCCCAGACAATCTGGCGGGAGATATTCCAGTCAATAGTGTTCTCCATCCAATAGGTAAAAATCTTCTCGTAATTTTTTGGATGAAAGGTGATTTCTTTGTTGTCACGGACGGCTTGGAGCGCCAGTTCGGCCAGCGGCTTCATGCGTACAAACCACTGATCGCGCGCCTGCGGTTCGATAACGGTTTCGCACTTGTAGCAGACTTTCTTCACGTTTTTATACTGCTCGTCTACTTTGACAAGGAGACCCTTGGCTTCGAGCTTGGCGACAATTTTTTCGCGCGCCTCTTCGATAGACATACCGGCGAACTCTTGTGCGATAGGAAGAAGCGTACCATTTTCGTCAATGATCTGTTCTGCTTCAAGATTGTATTTTTGTGCCAGTTCATAGTCGACCTGGGAGTGCCACGGCGTGATAGTCATGACACCGGTTCCGAAGGTCATATCCATGACCGGGTCCTTGATAATGGTGGCATTGATCGGGCCGTTGATCCATTCGACCGTCAGCTTTTGACCATGTTCATAGGCTGCATAGCGTTCATCGTCTGGGTGCATGACCACATACTTGTCGCCAAACTTGGTTTCTGGACGGACGGTCGCGATATCAAAGGGGCCGTACTTGAAGTAGTAGAGCTTGGAGACTGTCTCTTTGTTTTCTGTTTCAACATCGGAGAGGCCAGTCTGATGTTTGGAGCACCAGTTGACGATTCTTTTGCCCCGATACACCAGGCCATCGCGAAACATTTTGCGAAATGTTTCTTGGACGACGGTGACAATTTTTGGATCAAGGGTAAAGGCATTACGGCTCCAGTCGCAACTGGCGCCGAGTTTACGCAGGTCATTTTCCATGTGCGCCTTATTCTCCATGGTGAAATCATAGATTTCTTGATAGAGATCTTCTCTTGAGAGGTCAAAGCGGGAGCGGCCCTCTTTTTCTAGTTTTCGCTCATAGACCACTTGTGTCTCAAAGCCAGCATGGTCGGCACCAGGTACCCAGAGTGCACGTTTGCCATTCATGCGGGCAAAGCGGATAAAAATATCTTCCAGAGTCACAAAAAGAGCATGACCAGCGTGGAGTCGTCCGTTGGCGTTTGGTGGAGGCATAATAATCGAAAATGCCTCGGTACGGTCGCCAGGGAGATTATCTGGGTTGAAAAAACCGCTCTTTTCCCACTCGGCATAGAGTTTTTGCTCCCAATCGGCAGCGGTATAGGTTTTGGGGATTTCTTGTTTCATACCCGGTAGTGAAACTTCGACCATTTCTTAGTTCGAAGTATGTTAACTGAACGTTTTTTTGAATAATAGAGACTATATTTACTATACTGTATTTTTCGTGCTCAGTCGAAGTTCTACTACCGGGCAGGATTCCAACGGTATCACGAAAAGAGCCGTATTTCAAGGAAATTGCTACTTTTTTCGGCCTTTTTTCAAATCTTTCAGATTGAGGAGAGGGGCGAAGAGGTCGTCTGTGAGGGGTGGCTTGAAGGTGGTG